>NZ_JBALMS010000115.1:0-12989 GCF_036962205.1 Bacillus sp. JJ664
AAAGGGTAAGCAAAATTTCTATTAAAATTTTGCTTACCCTTTAATTGGAATGATTCTTCATACTTTTTAATATGGCTGGTAGTTTACAGTATTATTGAAATCTGCTTTCAACTTGTTGACAAACTTCCTCTGCAGTTAGTCCGCTTGCTTCAATTACAGATCCTTGTGTTGATACATTTTGCATACCCATTACATTTGAATCAAGACCTGTAACAACGCAGCAATCACAACCATTTGCATCAGATTCCTGTTTTAGTTCAATAACTTCATGACCTTTTTCACGTAATACTTGTTGTACATTTGTTAAAGATTGCTCTACTCCAATTTTTGCCATTCGTAAACACCTCCTCAGGAATATAAGATTTACTATTTTTAGGAAAAATATTCTTAGAATAAAGATGTTTCATAATAGAAAAAGTAAAAGTGGAGGTGTGTGAAATGGGAAAAACAAAAAAAGATCCTTCTAGAATTGGACTAGGATCATCGCATGTTCAAGGTCAAGGTACAACTACAAGTGAAACTGGTGTAGAAAAGTCATCTTCTAGAAAAAAACAAAAAAGAGACTAATACGAATATGGATTTAGAAACCATCTGTGATCAGATGGTTTTTTGTTTGGAAAGGCTTTTAATTTCACATGTACAAGGAATAAAGAATAGTTATGGAGAATTAGAATTAGTAATTTTAAAATGATATTCAACTAAATGAGATCATGAAAATTCTAATAAAGGGTGGTAGAAATTTGATACATATCGTAAACGGAGATGTAGTTGGAAACAAACTTAATCTAGAAAAAGTAATTGTTTGGCGAGAGATGTATGATGTTGGCCCTTTTAACTTAATGTGGTCAAACGAAGAGCTTTATCAAAATAGAGCAAGTTTCTTCGAACAAAAATGCAAGATTCCATCATCGTTTTTTGTGAAGAATTGTATGGATCAATTTAATCATCTTAAAGAATTGTCAAATAAGGAAGAAGTTGTACTTTGGTTTGAGCATGATCGGTATGATCAAATTATGATGATTTATCTTTTGACAGAGCTATCTTCATTAGGTTTTCAAGACATTTCGTTAGTAAGTATAGATCGGTATCCGGGTATTGAACCTTTTCATGGACTAGCTCAATTAACAACAAATCAATTAATTGAACTTTTACCAAATAAGAAAACTGTAACAACTAAACAGATTGAGGAAGCAATAACAGTATGGAAAGCTTATCAATCGAATGACCCAGAACATTTGAAAAAGTGGATTCAAAATCAAAAACACGAACTTCCATTTCTTAAACAAGCGATGATGTCACATGTAAGCTATTTTCCCTCTACTGATTCAGGATTAAATGAAGTAGAACACATAGCTTTATCACTTCTTAGGGAGGGCAAGCTTCAGTTCAATCAACTATTTAACAAAGTTTCTAGTTCCAGATTATATGATGGAATTAGTGATTTTTATTTTGCTTCATTATTAAACGAATTAATGCTTGGAAAATACCCATTAATAACATCAGATTCAAATTTGCCTAATTTTGAACATCCAATCTCTACTGCGATATTGGAAATTACACAAAATGGTTTAGATGTATTGGAAGGGAAAAGCAGCCGATTCGATTTAATCGGAATGGATTGGTGGATTGGTGGAGTACATATAATTAGATGAAGATGTTACAATGAATACAATTTAAAAATCTGAAGTCACTGATAGATTGAGGTGAGGTCATGAGACCAGTTGTACTAGGGATTTTATCGGCATTTTTTTTCTCGATTACGTTTATTTTAAATCGTTCCATGGAATTATCAGGCGGTAGCTGGATCTGGAGCGCTTCATTACGTTACTTTTTTATGGTGCCATTTTTATTGACAATTGTTTTCCTACGAAAAAATACTAAAGAGTTATTTGAACATATGAAAAAACATTTTGGTAGTTGGATCTTATGGTCATCTATTGGATTTGGATTATTTTATGCACCAATTTGCTTTGCAGCGATATACTCACCTGGTTGGTTAATTGCTAGCTCATGGCAAATTACAATCCTATCTGGTTCACTTCTTACACCATTATTCTTTATGACAATTAATACACCCAATGGAATAAAAAAGATTAGAATGAAAATACCATTTAAAGGCTTAGGCATGTCTATACTAATATTAGTAGGTATTGTCATGATGCAAGTAGAATTAGCTACTAAACTTTCAATCAAAACAGTTTTATTTGGAATCATACCCGTCATCATTGCTTCTTTTGCATACCCATTAGGGAATCGTAAAATGATGGAACTATGTGATGGAAAACTGGATGTTTATCAGAGGGTTTTAGGAATGACAATTGCAAGTCTACCAATATGGATTGTTTTATCTATATACGGAATAGGTACGGAGGGGCTACCAAGTAGAGACCAAACGGTTCAATCTTTAATAGTTGCAGTTTCCTCCGGTGTAATTGCCACTACGCTATTTTTTCAGGCAACAGAACTTGTTAAGAGAGATATGCAAAAATTAGGAGCGGTTGAAGCAACTCAATCAATGGAAGTATTATTTGCTGTTGCGGGTGAAATTCTCTTACTTTCTGCACCGATTCCTTCTATTATATCCTGGGTTGGTATGTTGGTTATAATGGTAGGAATGATCTTGCATAGTTATTTATCACAAAAAAAACATGTAGCACATCGAAGTAAAAAAACAGTAAATCTGTAATGAAAAATAGTACACCAAAAAATGAAGAATAAATTTGTTAAGAGACATTACTATGAGGCGGTAGTGTCTCTTTATGATTTTGTCTTCAAAACACAAGAAGGATAGAAGGTGAATGTCATGAATAAGGAAAACAAGGGAGCAAAAAACAATATATTTCTTGATGAACGAAAAAATATTGTCATCAATCCACCTGAAGATTTTCGTTTTAATGAGTGTTTAATCTTTTTAGGCAGATCGAATAATGAGGTTTTGCACAGTGTAGTAGATCATTCTTTTATTAAATTAATGAAAATAAATAACGAAATGGTTTTAATTAGGGTTTACGAAGAAAATGGAAATCTACTTATCGAATTTCAAAATCAACCTTCTAATGTAGAAATAAAATTACAAGCAGCCAGCTATATTTGGGATTTATTTGACTTGGATCGGGATTTAACTCATTTTTATGAACTTGGAAAAAAGGATGATCTGTTAGATTCGTTGATTGAAAAATATTATGGGCTTCGTTTAATCGGCATACCAGACTTGTTTGAGGCTTTATGTTGGGCAATTATGGGTCAGCAAATTAATTTAACGTTTGCTTATACGTTGAAAAGAAGATTTGTAGAAAAATATGGAGAAAAATTTAGCTGGCACGATGAAGTATACTTTCTATTTCCAAATCCGAATGTCATTGCAAAATTAGAAATCTCTGATTTAACAAGTCTTCAATTTACTCAAAGAAAGGCAGAATATGTGATTGGGATTGCCAAATTAATGTCAGACGGCAACCTTTCAAAAGAATTGATAATAGACAGTGGAGATTATGCACAGAAATGCAAACATTTAATCAGTATTCGTGGAATTGGAAATTGGACTGCTGACTATGTGTTAATGAAGTGTTTAAAGGAACGCGTAGCTTTTCCCATTGCTGACGTTGGAATACATAATGCGCTAAAAATTCAGCTTGCGTTAAATAAAAAACCTACAATCGAAGAAATCAAAGAACTCGCTAAAAATTGGGTCGGCTGGGAGGCTTATGTAACTTTTTATTTATGGAGGTCTTTATATAGTTAAAAACAATTACTTTTTCTATTAAACCTAATAAATATAGAAAAATCAATCGAAAATATAAAATTTCCCCGCATAACACTTACATTCTTATTTTTTCTTGTTAAAATAAGTGGACTATGTATTAAATGGGGGAACATCATGAAGAACATGTTTATCATCATATTAATTGCAATACTTGGGATTTCCGGTTGTAGTCAAGAGAACAAGACAGTTCAAGCTACGGCAGGGGAACAAGTTACTGTTGAGCTAACAAAATGCATAGACGGTGATACGGCAACATTTACAAAAGTAGGAACAACTAGGTTTCTTTATATCGATACGCCTGAAAGTACGAGAACCGTTGAACCTTATGGTAAAGAAGCTGCAGCATATACTTGTAATCTTTTAAAAAGTGCCAACGAGATTCAATTACAATATGATGGTCCAAAGAAAGATAAGTATGATCGAACACTTGCTTGGATTTGGATCGATGGTAAGTTATTACAAAGAGAAATCATTAAAAAAGGATATGTTGAAAAGTTCTATGACTATGGCACATATTCTTATGAAGCTGAATTAAGAGATTTACAAGCAAATGCAGAGAGACAAAAAGTTGGTTTATGGAGCAGCCAATCAGGAACAACTCCTAAACCTACTAACAAGAAAATAAAAGAATTTGAAAACTGTACTGATTTGAGAAAAGTGTATCCTAACGGGGTTCCCAAAAATCATACAGCTTATGAGTCTAATATGGACCGTGACCATGACGGTTTCGCTTGTGAAAGATAATGAAAAGATTATACAGCAAAGAAGTTAAACGTAACAAAGCAGATTCATAAAACTGAATCTGCATTTTTTTATCTAATTAAGAGATTACTAAAAAAGCTTAATACTTTCTTAGGAAAATAAGTGACTTAAATAAGGACACACAATTTGATATGATTAAGCTAAGTGGAAAATTTATACATTATTCTAAATTGGAGGATTGTGATATGAGAATAAAAGGTTTCGGTGGAATATTTTGGAGAACACAAGACGCACAAACTTTGAAGAATTGGTATAACGAGGTTTTAGGTATTTCAATGGGAGATTGGAATGGTACGATTGTAAAACCAGATGCAGACAACGAAACAATATTTTCGTTATTTAAGGAAGAAAGCGAGTATTTTCCGAAAGAACAGTCTGTGATGTTAAACTTTCAAGTAGAAAATATAAACGAGTGGATCGAGCATTTCAATAAACTTGGTGTAACACTCCTTAAAGAGCCGGAAGTAAGTGAATACGGCACCTTCATATGGATTGCAGATCCTGAAGGAAGATGGATTGAGCTTTGGGAGAAATAAATGAGAAAATGTTATTTGTCAAAAAATAGTGTTTTGTTCGATAGCATGCAAGGAATAAACGAAAACCGTACCGAATGTAAGTATTGTAATAGAATTTTAAAAGTTTCCGGTAGGGGTTATATGAATGAAAATCAGTAAAACAAATGCAGAACACTATATTTGGGGCGGAAATTGTGATGGTTGGCATCTCGTTAAAAATAATAATATTAGCGTTATTCATGAGAGAATGCCGCCAAATACACAAGAAGTAAGACATTATCATCATAAATCTAGACAATTTTTCTTTGTATTAAAAGGTTTAGCATCAATTGAAGTAAATGGAGAAATATTTGATTTATCGCAAAATGAAGGTATTGAAGTAGCACCACAAATCCCACATCAAATGTTTAATCACTCTGAAGCGGAAATTGAGTTTTTAGTCATATCACAACCTAATAGTAAAGATGATCGAGAAACGATAAGTTCGTAATGTAGAGAGATTTAGAAGAAGTAAGGAATTATTAGAAGAAGGTAGTCTGGTTGAATTGTAATACATTTAAATAAAAGGTGATTTCATTTGGTTAATATTGATAAAAGAAATAGGTTAGATGAGGAAATTTTCACATATCGAGTTACAAAAAACAATAATGTATTTATTGATTGGTGTGGAAAGCCCGTAACGACTTTAAAGGGGAAAGAGGCTGAGCGGATCATAAGTAAATTAAATGCTGCTGCTAATGAAAAAGAGGTACAGTTAATTTTAGCAAAAGTGACGGGAAATTTTAAACGAGGTAATGAACGTAATTCAAATGATAAAAAATGATGAATGTAAGAAAGGATAGTACAGATGATTCAGTATTTAAGGCAGTTATTTAGTAAAGGACCTTCTGATAAACCGTCTCTGCCAATTAGAGATACAAGGACATTATCGAAAAAAGAAATTGAATATGTGGTTAATGAGCTTTCAACTAAACAATCCAATTATATGAATGAGATAAAGAGCGGAAATATGCTAGCAGATGAAGCTGATATACAATTTCAACAATTAATTACAAATAGGTTAACAACTAATCTTACATACAGAATTCCAAGTTTAGATATTGAGTTAATATACTTAAATGCAATCTTAAAAGGCAAGAAAAATTTACAAGTTCAGTATCATTTATTTCATCAATTAAAAGAAAATGATACAACAGAATTAACGAATATGATTATGAATCAAGGATATTCATTTGTACCGACAGTAGGATATTTGAAAATAGGATGATTTATCAATAAAAAACAAGCCTGTATGTTTATAGAACAGGCTTGTTTTATTTATTTTGCTTCGTTTTCTGTTTCATGACTATCCGATAACTTAGGTAAATCATTTACTTCATATGCAACCCTAATGCCTGACTCAATAGCGCCTTGTATCCAGCCCGGTGTTGTTGAGGTATGATCTCCTGCAAAGTGTATGCTTCCTTGCGGTGTTTGAATGTAAGGGGCAATTTCTGTCTGTTGATCTGGTTTGAATATCGCAAATGCACCACCAGAAAACGGGTTTTCAGCCCAGCTAAAACTTGTTCCAGTAAGGTACTCATCATATATTTTTGGACCATATATATAAGCGAGATTTTCGAGTGAATCTGCAATTTTCTCCTGTTCAGTCAAGCTATCCCAAAGTGTTGCGTTATCTTCCCATGTATAGCTTGCTAAAAGCACACCAGGGCTTTCTGTACCAACTGATTGACTAGGAAAGTAAGCATAACGTACTGGTAAGTCGGAAATCATTTTTCCGCCAACAAATCCTTCTTTTTCCCAAAATCTTGTTCTAAATTGTAATGCTATTTTTGTAGATGCTACATAGTGTAACTGTCTAATTGCTTTGTATTTGTTATATGAAAATAAATCATGCGGGGTAACCTCGACAAAGTTTAATAATGAAAATGGAATTGTAATAATGGCGAGGTCTGATGTTGTTGTATAACGTTGTGATGTTTTTGTATCTACAGTATGAATCGTTACGTGAGAATCAATTTGTTCAATTCTTCGCATCTTTTGATTGAAGTAAAGATTTTCACTTAATTGTGGGAGAAAGGAAGCGGGAAGGTGATCGTTTCCTCCCTTAATTTCATAAAACTTAAGTCCTTCAGTAAATAAAATCATGACTTCCCGAAGAAGTGCAGTAAATGAAAGCTCTGGAAACCCCTCAAGCCCCAGCATAACCTTGATCATATCAATCGCACCAACGGATAATCTTCTACCAAATGGATTATATTTTAAATAATACTCCATAGAGTAACGATCAAATTCTTTAATGATGATATCCCAATTTTGTTTTGGATTTTTTTCGATAAAACTAGTTATAGGCTCCATAGCATATTTGGCTAAGGCATCAGCAGTTTTTCCTTTTTCATTTAGAGCTGTTGGAAACTCTAGTATATCTGGATCTTCTTCGTATATTGATTGAATTGTACGAACGCCATTGACGTAAATAATATCATTTGGCGTACTATTTATGAATTCTTCAATTGGTAAGTTAAACTTTTTAATATATTCAAGTACGAGTAAATGAATTGAAGGAATTCTCATTGCACCAAGCTCGACATACTGTCCACTATAAAATGATGATCGATTGGTAAATATGCGTCCACCGACACGATTATTTGCTTCTAATATAGTGACGTTATGCCCGGCCTCTTTTAACAGAGAAGCCGTTACCAATCCAGAAATCCCAGCACCGACTACAGTTATATTTTTAGGTACCAATGTTTTAGGTAATCCTGTTCGAATCGTTTGAAGCATTTGCTCCATAGTTAAAGGACTTTCCTGACTAACATCTGGCATAATGACTCCCCTTTAGAATTTAATCATATTCATAGAAGTTTATTCATTGCCAGTGATAGATAGAAGAGAATATTTGTTTAAGTAATATATCTGATGATCATGCCCCGCAAAAAGCGAGCACCCTGAAGTGGAAAAGAGTTTATTTATTTTAAATATCAAACAAAGTTCGGACAGATTATCAGATGAACTAGGTACAGAGAAATCAACGCATTCTCTATTTAAAGGTTTTATGAAAATTGTAAAAGAACTCAAAAAAAGAGCTTGTAATTAACAAGCTCAAGTACGAGAAATTAGTTTATGTTTTTCGTTTAAATAGGCGAACCAAGAATACGATAATTGCGATAATTAATACAAGATGTATTAACCACCCTGTAATATGGAAAACAAAAAATCCTAGTAGCCATAATACTAAAAGTATAATAAATAAAGCCCACATAGTATAATTTCATTCCTTTCTAATGTAACTGTATTAATACCTTCTCCAATTTTAAGTATCATATCCAATATTACGAAAGAAAATATTTTTTTGATGATATTAGTTGTCTTTCTATTAAGAAAAATTTGATACAATAAGTATTAAGAAATGATATAAAGTTCAGGAGAAAGATGAATGAAAAGATATCCAGTGGAAGATGCATTTAACTTTGAAGATGTTGCAAATGATATTTTGCAAATGGCCAATGATTTAATTGGAAAACATGAGTTTTTTGTTAGCTTTATTGATGAGAAGATCTTAAAGGTATTAAAAGTAAAAAACAAAATTTTTCTAGATGAAGGTATTATTATGCCTATTGAGGAGACGTATTGTCAGTACACTCTTCAAGGGAATGAACCAGTTCTTATTGTAAACAGCTTAGTAGACGAACGAGTAAAATTTCTCAATGCTACAATTACCAATAAAATGTGTTCGTATGCGGGAGTACCTATCATATTAAAAAATGGCATTGTATTTGGGACGGTTTGTGCCCAAAACAAAGAACCATTTCTTTTTGATCAAAAGACAATTAGTATACTGACAAGACTGGCAAAATTCCTTTCTTATGTTGTTGATCTTGAAACATTTATCATAAAAGATTCCTTAACAGGTTTATATAATCGTTATTTCTGGAATAAAATGATCGCACAACTAAATAGTGAACATACGGTCCATACTTTTTTAATGTTTGATATAGACAAATTTAAAAAAATAAATGATCAATTCGGACATGAAAAAGGGGATGAAGTATTAATTCAAGTAGGTGAGATTCTTCAAAATGTTATACCAAATAATGCATTTGCATTTAGATTTGGTGGAGATGAATTTGGCATATTATTTACTGAGAGTAACCTAGTAGAAACTGCCGATATCGTTAATGAGTTAATTGCTAAATGTGAAGAAATTAGACTAGATCAGAATACAATTGTTAATATATCTTGTGGAATCGTGGACACAAAAAAAGTAGACATATCAAAATTAATGGCTATTGCAGATCAATGTTTATATTTATCAAAAAAAGAAGCTACAAGCTTTGTAACACGAGCCTAAATCAAACGATAAAAAAGCTGCCAAAATCAAATGGCAGCTTTTGTTGGTTGCATTTAAAACTTAAAATTGATCAAATACAGTGTAAGGCATTTGTCTTTTATGTCTTGATTTATTAAACCATGATTCAATTTTAGATTGGGAATCAGCATTTATTTCTTTACCCTCTAAGTAATCATCAATATCATCATAAGTAACACCTAATGCCACTTCATCTGCCAATTGTGGTCGGTCTTCTTCTAAATCAGCAGTCGGAACTTTTTCATATAATTTTGGAGGGCAATTTAATTCTTTTAATAGCATTTTACCTTGTCTTTTATTAAGACGGAATATTGGCGTAAGGTCAGCGCCTCCATCACCATATTTCGTATAAAATCCAGTAATTGCTTCTGCTGAATGGTCAGTTCCTAAAACGACACAGCCTTTCATCGCAGCAATACTATATTGAACTTTCATACGCTCACGAGCTTTTTCATTGCCTTTTGCAAAGTCCGTTAATTCAATACCAACCGACTTTAATGTTGCTACACTTGCATCTACAGCTGCTTTGACATTTACTGTATACGTTTCTGTCGGTTGAATAAATTGAAGAGCGAGTTGACAATCGTCTTCATCCATTTGAACACCGTATGGAAGTCTTACAGCAATAAAGATATATTTCTTTTCTGATTGTTCTTCATTTAATTCATTAATCGCAAGCTGTGCAAGTTTACCGGTTAATGTAGAGTCTTGACCACCTGAAATACCTAAAACAAATCCATTTAAAAATGTATGTTTCTTTAAATAGTTTTTAAGAAAATCGATGCTTATTCTGACCTCTTCTTTTGGATCAATTACAGGCTTTACTTTCATTTCTTCAACAATTTCTTTTTGCAATGTATTCAATCTTCATTCTCCTTTTGTTGATATAAATTGTGCTTCTTAATATATGCATAACATTCTTCAGGCAATAAATATCTAGGCTCTCCACCTTTTGCGAATTCTTCACGAATATAGGTAGAACTAATCTCCATTGCTAAACCCTTATCTATCAGATGAAATCTTGTACCATTGTCATTATTTCTTAAAAGAGGGGAACGTGAAATTGTTTTAAGCATATCAATTCCATCACGGGCCATTACAATAAATTTATTTTCAGATACTAACTGGTCACCGTATTTCCATTTGCCATCTGCAATGTCTTCTAAAAGATCAGCTCCCATGATGAAATAAACTTCATCATCTTGGAAGGTAGATTTAAAATGATTCATTGTATAATAAGTAAAAACTTCCCAAGCTTCTTTATTCATTTCGTAATTATCAGCAATGAATTTTGGATTATTTTTTATAGCTAAACTCAACATATTCCATCTATGTTCATCTGTATTATGTAATTGCTTATCTCGACGTTTTGAAGAGCAAGGTAAGAAAATGACTTTATCTAACTTACAACGATGGGCAATTGTACTCGCAGTCCATAAATGAACATTTGTGATAGGATCAAATGAGCTACCATATATTCCGATCTTAGCCATTCTTTAATTCCTCAGTCTTTCTCCTAGCTTCCGCTATTTTCTCCATTTTGTTATTCCAACATTTCTCACTTAAATCTACCGGATATTCTTCAGGATTCAATGCACGTTTATATTCTTCCCAAAGTAATGATAGATTTTCTTCGGCAAATACTTGAACATCTTTAATATTTGGAATTGAATAAACCAATTCACCATTCTGAAAAATTTCATGATGGAGCTCTCTCGCTTCAAAATGTGTCACAAACTTACTGATATATGTATGGATTGGGTGAAATAATTTAATTTTTTCTTCTGATTCTGGATTTTCATCATCCAACGCAATATAATCTGCTTCAGCATGATGATTAATAGTGTTAATAATCCGATACAGTTTTTTATAACCAGGTGTCGTTACTTTTTCTGGATTTTGAGAGATTTTAATTGTATCAACCATTTGTCCATTTTCATCTTCAATACTGACTAATTTATAAACAGCCCCTAAAGCAGGTTGATCATATGCTGTAATTAGTTTTGTTCCAATACCCCAAGAGTCAATTTTAGCTCCTTGGGATTTTAAATTTAATATCGTATATTCATCTAAATCATTTGAAGCAATAATTTTAGTGTTTGTAAAGCCAGCTTCATCAAGCATTTTTCGTGCTTCCTTAGACAAATACGCTAAGTCACCGCTATCTAATCTAATTCCTGCAAAGTTGATTTTATCTCCTAATTCCTTAGCAACTTTTATGGCATTAGGAACTCCACTTTTAAGCGTATCGTAAGTATCAACTAAAAAAGTACATTGATAATGTCGATCTGCGTATTTCTTAAATGCAATATACTCATCTCGATATGCTTGAACTAGCGCGTGAGCATGTGTGCCTGAAACAGGTATATTAAATAATTTACCTGCTCTTACATTACTAGTAGCATGAAAGCCACCAATAAACGCAGCTCTAGCTCCCCAAATGGCTGCATCAAACTCTTGTGCACGCCTAGTACCAAATTCCATTAGTGTATCTTCACCAACGATATGTTTAATACGAGAAGCTTTTGTTGCGATTAAAGTTTGGTAATTTACGATATTTAATAAAGCCGTTTCAATTAATTGAGCTTCAAGAAGTGGTGCTTCAATTCGTAAAATTGGTTCATTTGAAAAAACCAATTCTCCTTCAAGTAGAGCTTTAACCGTTCCAGTAAATTTCACTGTAGATAAATACTCAAGAAATTCAGCTTCATAGCCTAGTTCATTCTTAAGATATTCTAAATCAGATTGACTGAATGAAAAGTTCTGAAGATAGTGAATGATTTTTTCTAAACCAGCAAAAATAGCATAGCCATTTCCAAATGGAAGTTTTCGAAAGTATAATTCAAAGACTGCTTTTCTATTGTGAATATTGTCTCCCCAATAAGTTTCGGCCATATTAATTTGGTATAAATCTGTATGTAAGGCAAGGCTATTATCATGAAAATTTGTATTCATCGTATTTCCGCCCCTAATGAGTTTTTAAAGTGACTTAAAGCCCATTCATGACCTGCTGCGTTAAAACTGGCTACAGCATTACTATGAATGACTAATTTATACCCCTTATTATAAGCATCAACTGCTGTATGTAATACACAAATATCAGTACATACTCCGATTAAATGAAGTTCACTAATATTACGTTCTCTTAGCTTTATTTCAAGATCAGTACCTGCGAATGACGAATATCTTGTTTTATCCATCCAATGGACGTTAGAAAGGTCTTTGGACTCCTCAAATATATCCTGTAATCCTCCAAATAAATTCCTTCCATTAGTGTGTCGGATATTATGAGGCGGAAATAATTTTGTTTCAGGGTGTAAATGGTCATACAGATCATGCACATCAACAGCAAATACAACATAATCATCTTGTTTCAAAAAGTTATTCGTTATTTGAATGATACTTTGTTCAATTTCTTGGGCAGGTTTCCCACATGTTAATGAACCATCAGCTGCTACAAAATCATTCGTATAATCGATAATGATCAATGCTTTATTATTCATTTACAGATCTCCCTAACTAATGAATTTTTGTGTTTGTAGAAAACTTCACAAAATAATTATAAAAAATACATAAT
>NZ_JBALMS010000116.1:0-1583 GCF_036962205.1 Bacillus sp. JJ664
GCTAATAGTACTTTTTGATAATTTATAAAATCCTCTTTGATTGTATTTAGTTGGTCATGTTTATTCATTCAATTAAATTCCTCCACAAATCTGTTTAATTGTTTAAGTTGACGAACCATTGTACGGAAAACAATATACTATTGTGATATTCCGTGCAATATTGAGAAAGTAAATCGAGACGAATCAAAAAAACGACTCCCACATTTGGAAATCGTCTTTTATAGTTTTCTTATGTAACTATCGCGCTCTTTAGTTAATAAACATTTATTCACAAACAGCTAACCTACATTTCGTTTAAGAGGAAAATTATTTCTTCAATGACAATTTACTCTTCTTTGACTCTAAGAACTATCTTCCCCTTTGTACGTCCACCTTCAATGTGCCGGTGTGCCTCTATAATCTGTTCCAAAGGATAACATTTCTCAATAACAGATCTTAATTTTTCTTCCTCTACAAGTCCTCTTAAGAAATCCAAATCACTATCATTTGGTTTTGTAAAATGAATCTTTGCTTTCTTGCTACCTATTAATGAACCAATCATCAATTGAACAGGGTGGTATTTAGGGTAAAATAAATGTTCTGTAATATAAATACCTTTTTCGGTTAAAGAATGTAAACATCTGAAAAAGGTTAGTTTTCCAACTGCATCCAGAATAATATCATACTTTTTTCTATTATCCGTGAAATCTTCCTTTGTATAATCAAGAACATAATGTGCCCCAAGTTCCTTAACCCAATCAAGATTTGAGGTACTACAAACAGCAGTTACCTCAGCCCCAAAATAATTTGCGAGTTGAACAGCAAAGTGTCCTACTCCGCCAGATGCTCCATATATTAAGACTCTTTGTCCTTTCTTTAACTGTGCTACATCTCGCAATGCTTGCAACGCGGTTTGAGCAGCACACGGTATAGCAGCTGCATCTTCAAAAGTTATGTTTTTAGGCATATGACATAAGAAATTCTCACGTGGAGAGACAAATTCAGAATGAGATCCGAAGCAACTCCCGAAAACGTGATCACCAACCTTAAATTTACTTACATTTTTACCGACTGCCTCAATAGTACCTGCAACATCTATACCCAGTATTGGATTTTTCGGTCTTGTTAGTCCATTATCTAACCTTGTAGGAAAATAACCCTTCCGGTACAAATAATCTAAGGCATTGACAGATGCACTGTGAACTCTAATCAACACTCTATCTTGATCCTTGATGGACGGCTGTTCGACTTCCTTTATACCCAAAACCTCAGGGGGACCATAGGTACTATAAATAGCTGCTCTCAACTGCATTACCTCCATAATAATTCTATTTTCCTCGGTTAGAATTTGTCATCTTATGTGAATCTATGGTGCTCTTTCCCATAAAAAAGGAGGATGCACATGTATATCAACTGCAGCTAAAAATAAGCATTTGTATGAAAAAGTCAGATGATGATAATAAGTTATATTTTTATATATTCTTTTAATTTATTTTTATAACCTTATGAAAGTATTAAAAAACTTACGATAAATGAAGATTCATTACAACTGGACCGTCTGGAACAAACTGCCAAATGACACAAAAAAAAGATCAAAGAAACTA
>NZ_JBALMS010000116.1:1699-6685 GCF_036962205.1 Bacillus sp. JJ664
CGCGCCAGTTAGTTTAATAAGATTTCATCTTGCTAAGCTCATAACCATTACTCATATTAATGTTGTTTTGTTTGAAAAAATGACTTCTTCACAGAGATTGTATAGAACAAAATGAAAAAAGTAAAAATCATATTTCCAATGTAAGGTTGTTGGCTATGTTGCATTGTTAAGTAAAAACTTATACTACCGAATAGTACAGAATACGAAATCATAAACCAAAACCCCCATTTCTTTAGCCTAATATAACCAAAAATCATCATCAAAGTAATAAAAGCTACTATCACTCTAAATAATGGTTCAGATACGTTTGAAACTCCAAATCTATCGGCTATGTCAATCGAGTTAGTAGATGCATTATAAAAAACGGAACTAATAAGTAAAACTATGGCACTAAAAATATAAAAATAACTAATCACTGAAATACCTATAGGTTTTTTCAATAATTCCTCCTCCTATCATTAATTGTAATTATTTTAATCCAAATATTAGTAAATTTATGAAGAACCTTATTTAACTATCCTCGAGATAATAAAAAAGTGCTGATCTGCTCTTCTTGCAATAAAAAAAGAACCGCCGAAACATTCCAACTTTGTTCAACTAATGCGTCATTTAGTTGATTAAGAATAAGGAGTCGTATTGACTATACCATTGTAGCAATTATGAAAATAAAAATGGCATGACTTATTAATCCATTCTTTTATTATTTTTAATTTCGTTCTTCAAGAAGTTTTATTAATCTATTTAAATTTTCCTCTTGTCTCTTAAAATAAGACTTAATGTTTTTTATTAATTCAGAAATACCATAAAATACGGCAACTAAAACTAATAGACTACAAAATAAAATAACCATTACATTTCCCCCTATAAACTGTTACTACCACTCTTGATAACTACTCTACTCAATAGATTATTACTTATATTATATCCTTTTTAAAGTTAGTTTTGTCTATAATTGAGGAGCACTTCATATACCGCTCATAAGTCTTGTTTAACTAATGCGCCAGTTAGTTAAATAAAACTCTTTTACTAACCATGAAAGGGGTATAATATACTTCCCAAACTCCTTAATTGTCTCTTCAATTTTAGTACTATTTTCTTATCCATCTCTTTATTTTGAATTAGAGATTCTTTTGCCATTTCGAAGCATAGCCGTTCGCAAAATAAATAGACCACCGAAGTAGCCTATCACTTTTTAACTGACGCATGTTAGTTAACTAATAACATGTGTCGTAATTGTGTTGAAATCGTACTTTTTAATATGGTCCAAAGTTATTCGAATTATTGGGATTTGTCGTATCTCTCCTAATTTCTTCACTCATTGTTTGATTATCACTTTTATTTGGGGCACCAGCCTTACTATTCACTCGTAAAGAAACACTTTAAAAACCCTAAAACCCAACACATGATTTTTGCTAGTCAATTGCGAGCTGAATTTGGTATAGTAAAAGGTGCGTGCAAAAACGGAGTGAACTCGTTTGTTAAAACACGTGAAGAAAATACATCAGGGGGAAACAAAAGTGGAATGGTATTTAAAAGTATTAAAGAATTATGTAGGATTTGAGGGACGAGCAAGACGAAAAGAATATTGGATGTTTAATCTGTTTAATGTAATTGCTATCATTCTCCTTTCATTCATAGAATCGTTCACAGGGATATCCCCTGTATTATCAGGAGTGTATTCAGTTGCTGTCTTTTTACCGTCACTAGCTGTAGGCGCTCGTCGTTTACACGATATCGGGAAAAGTGCATGGTGGCTATTGATTGGACTTATTCCAATCATTGGCGGACTTGTTCTTCTTGTTTTTACACTTTTAAAAAGTGAAGATCATGACAATAAATATGGTCCAAATCCTAAACAATCAATCTAACTGTTTAGAAACGAAGAAAAACCGCCGATTTCAGGCGGTTTTTTGTTAATACACCTTTATCAAAAGAAGTGAATCGCCATTGAGGCAAACAATACGGACTAGGTTTAACTGGGAAATCCAAACAAGCAGGGTCTTCTGTGTGACAAGTTTCCTGTGACACTTATTTCACTCACACCAGGAATTTGTTTTAAAGCAGGATCGACTTCTTGGTTAATTTTTTGAAGAAGCCCGGCTTGATCGCCCTTTCATTTGGGAAATTTTTTTGTTTTTTATAGTGACTTTTTCGCAAATAATTTATTAATCTAAACTGCTTATAGTTTAATAGAGGATGATCGAATGATCACCCTCTATTTGTTGTTCAACTAACGCGCCAGTTAGTTACTTAGGGATTTTTAAAATAAGTTACGATTCCAATTATTATAATGAAAGATACATAAATTATAAGGAACTTACCTAAAACTCTCATTAACTTATTGTTATTTTTCTTACCAACTTTCAAAATAATGTAAATGATAAGTGCCATAAAAAAGAGCATATTTAATAAAGGTAAAATTGGGTAAATGAGATCGAACATTCTTATCTCCTTTTATTCCAAATTTCTATATGATTTCACACTATAATTAAGATATATTAGACAGCTATTATATAAATTCCTTGTTCAACTAATCTTCCATTTTGATAAATAAAAAAGACCGACAAATTGTCGATTACATTGTTCAACTATAGCGCCAGTTAGTTGTATAAGCTTTAACTTGTTAAACTTACATCCAATCTTCAGCAATCTTTATATCATTAGTTAACATTAGATTTGGAAATTTCTTATCTAATTCTCTTAAACACTCGATATAATCAATGCTACTTACTTTAGCTGAAATGTCTAAAGAAATTTCACTAATCCAATATATTTCTCTTTCAGAACAACTATTAAGAAATTTGATTGTATCACTTGCATTAATACTAAGTAATTCTGTTAGCCTATACCAATATTCGTACATTTTAGGGTCATTCATATGAAGGTTTGAACGTTCCTCTATGAGCTTCCTTACTTGGTTTGCATCTAGCATTATTTCCACCTTGATTTCATTGTATATTTTCACGTTCGTGAACAAAAGCTTACTTATACAACTATCACGCTAGTTAGTTTAATAAGGAATTTAAAATTTTAAAAATTAATGCGTCGTTTAAAAAATCAAAAATAAAAAAAAACATTTGAATCAATAACCAATACTTAATCAATAAGCTTTGTAAGCTTTTCAAAAAATTTTGCTACATGGAATCCATCTACTGTAGCATGGTGAGATTTAATAGAAACAGGGATATTTAATCTACCATTTTGTTCAGAATACTTTCCAATAGTCAATATAGGCTTCAAATAACAAGAAGAATTAGCGATATTTAACGAAAAATTATCAAAACTCACCCAAGGGATAGCTGATATATCAAAGGTATTTAAAGGTTGATTAACTTTAGGAAACATTTTATCTGAACGAACGTATTTTTCAACATCTGCTTTATAAGCAGATTGAAATTCGGCCATACTTTCAAGTTTATCTAACCAAATACATTGAAATCTTTCTTTTTCTTTATCAAAAATAGTAAATGCTGGAACTAGGTAATCCCAACATACTAATTCATCTTCAATAAGATCATAACGGTAATTTTTAATAGAGTTAATAGATTTCGTAATATTAAAAATCATATAGGCATAGAAACTATAATTATGATTTTGGCAATATTCAACGGCTTTAGTTACATCTACTTTCGTTGTCATTTCATGAGTAGCATTTATAGAAAAGTAATAATTAAAATATTCTTTTCTCTCCCATTTTTCTAACTCTACAACACGATAATCAGACATTACTTCCCTCCTAAATTGTAAAAATATCATTTTATCTAAAGAAATTGTTATAAAATAACTTCTATTTTTATAACCGTTTCCCTCTTCTTATTCCACAATACTGCCGTTAGCTCAATAAAAATGAGCTGCCGTAGCAACTCACGCTNNCCAATTAGTTCAAAATGAAATTTTCTGTTAGTTTTTCTATTTTTCCCAATTTTGAAGAGGATAAAAGATGCTACTCCTAGAGAAATCAAAATAACCAATGCGGTAGTTCCAGACATCCAATCATTTGAAGTTAAACTACTTATCATACACAGTTTCCACTTTTAAAAGTTTTACGCCGAGCGTTAGGTAAATTTCAGATTATTATCTTTCAAAGACTATAGCATCAAACAATAGAAGAAGGGAAAAATAAATAATTAGTAAAAAATAAGGTAACCCATAATATTGGTTGGTAAGAAATAGAGGAAATGAATATTTTTTTTAGAACTTATTATAGATAATAAAGAGAAAAGGAGTAAATAATAAGTGATTAATCAATTAATCCCAGCGTTAATATCTTTTGTAGCTGTTTCAATTTTATCACCACTATTAATTGCTGTTTTGAGACAACTTAAGCTCATTCAACCGATAAGAAAAGAACTTCCTTCAGGTCATCAGTTAAAAAAAGGCACTCCGTTAATGTTTGGAATTATTCTTTTTGTAGGAATTATAGTATCAATTCTTTTTTCTCCTACTCCATTAATGTTTTTCTTGTCTATTACCTATATTCTTTTTAGTTTTGCTGGGTTTTTGGACGATTTTTGGAAAGCTTCTCGTCAAGATCCAGGAGGGGTATCGGGTAAGACCAAACTTATTTTTCAATTTGTTTTTACAGGTACTTTGCTTTATTACTTGATCAACGAAGTTGGCGTGAACACCAGCATTAATATTTCTAAAAATATTTCCATGGATCTTCCAATGTTGTTATTTGTTATAGTCATCACATTATTTGTGGTAGGTTCTGCAAATGCAATTAACTTTACGGATGGATTAGACGGTCTTTTAGGAGTTGTTGCAATACCTACATACTTTTTCTTTTTTATGGTTTCAGACAGATCAGAGGTACAAATTTTTTGTTTAATAATGATTGGATGTTTACTCGGCTTTCTAATTTATAATATATATCCTGCCAAAGCTTTTATGGGGGATACGGGATCATTAGCTATTGGAGGAACGCTATCTTGCTGTTCTTGAGAAAGTCGAAATATTAATACCCATTTTGTTCTTTATATATTT
>NZ_JBALMS010000117.1:0-5786 GCF_036962205.1 Bacillus sp. JJ664
ATTTTAGATATTTTTAAAGTGAAAAATAAAGAACTTTTAATTCTCTTTGATAAGAGTAAAGGCTCAAAATTTGAAAACTTTAAAGAAGAGATGATCTCAGTAATACATATCATTCTTCAAAAGGAGTTAATGCAGCAGCTGAAAGAAAGGGATATTGAGGTTAAAGATCCTTTTATTTGCTACGTTCTCTCGACGACATTACTTGAAGGAGTTTATACTCTGTTAAGGACTCAGGAAGACGGGGTTAGAATAAGTATCTTAGTTGACCAATTAATACATATCATTTTTACGGATATTGAAAAGCGATTTGAAGAAATGTCTCACATCTTTTGATGTGACTATTCTTTATCCTTTAGTGAACTGATGTTCATTATTGTATTGTTTGTTTAGCCATAACTAAAGAACGATTTCATATACTCAAAATTTGCACCTCATTTTACTCATTGGTGAACGTTTGTTCATTTTTAAATACAAGTCAAAATAAAAATTTATTTATAAAACAGGAGGCTTCAAATGAGAAAGATTTTAAAGTTCCGTTGGATAATATTTTCAATATGGATTGTTTCAACAGTTTTATTAACAGTTTTTCAACCCGATATAAATGAAATTCTTAGACAAAGAGGACAGGGCGAGTTAAGCGATAACAATCCTTCCAAAATAGCGAACTCAATTTTAAATAAAATGAGTACTGTTAAGGGGAATAATGAATTAATTGTCTTCTACGACGAGAATAAACTATCAACCGAAGACATGAATCAGATTGAATCAGGAATCAAAGCGATTCAAAACAATAAGGAAGAGCTTGGGGTAGATGAGATTATTGATCCATTTAATATACCGGATGCAAAAAGCTCATTGATTTCAAAAGATGGCACTACTTTATTAGTATCTTTCAAGCTTAATATTAATGGAAGAGACATAGATGAAATAAAAAAAGAGTTTAATAGTAAGCTAGAAAAAGTAAATGTCACTTATTATCTAACAGGGGAAGACTTTATTAATGATGATTATACAAAAGTATCGATCGCAGGAGTAGATAAGAGTGGAGCATTAACGATTATCTTTATTCTTGTTGTATTAATCATTATGTTCCGTTCAATTGTGACGCCATTAGTATCATTACTTGCAGTTGGTATTTCTTACCTATGTTCGATGGGGATTGCTGCACAGCTGATTGAGAAGCTTCATTTCCCAATAACAAGTCTTACACAGCTACTTCTTATTTTAATTTTATTTGGTGTAGGTACGGATTATAATATATTACTATTTAATCGATTTAAAGAAGAATTAAGTAAAGGCTATTCAGTTGATGATGCCATTGTTAATACGTTTAAAACAGCAGGTAAAACAATTTTTTATAGTATTCTTACAGTTTTTATTGCCTTTGTAAGTTTAAGCTTTGCAAAGTTTTCAATCTATCAATCAGGTACAGTTGTTGCAATTGGAACGGCCATTTTCCTTTTACAAATAGTAACGTTTACACCAATATTGATGAAATTACTTGGTAATAAACTATTTTGGCCATCAAAAGGTGTTTCAGGTCATGGAGAAAATAAACTGTGGGCTAAACTAACGACAGTTTCTGTTAAATATCCTGTGCTTGCGACACTAGTGATTCTTGCTATTACGGTACCTTCAATACTGTTTAATTCTCAAAAACTAACATTTGATACTTTGAAGGAATTAGGTGATTCGACGCCAGCTTCAAAAGGATTTAATATTGTAGCGGAGCATTTTGACAAAGGTCAGGCAATGCCAACTACAATTGCAATTGAAAGTAAAAATCCTATGGATTCAAACGAGTATTTAGCAGTTATAGACAATCTAACTGAAGAAATTAAAGAGATAAAAGGTGTTAAAAAAGTATCCAGTGTAACGCAACCAACAGCGGAGCAAATTGATGATTTTTATATTAGCAGTCAAACAGAAGCTGTTACAAATGGAATGGATGCTACAAAAGATGGTGTGAACAAGATTAGTAATGGGTTAAACCAGATGAGCTCTAGTTTAACAACACCGGACTTCTCAAGTGTGAATGAACTTGTAAAAGGCACTGGAGGAATCCAAACAGGACTTGGTAGTATTAGCGAAGGACTAACAAAAATCGATAATGGAATAGTACAGGGAGCAGACGGTGCTGCTGGGATCAGCGATGGCATTGGCAAAGTCAAAGTAGGCATTAATACAATTAGCAGTAAAACGAATGAAGTTGCAAATGGACTTTCGAGTCTTCAAAGTGGTTATTCAAAATTAAGAGATGGATATCAAGGCATCGAGCAACAACTGCCAATGTTACAACAGAGTCTTGGAGGCATGAATCAGTTAATAGATGTACTTGGTGAAAAGTATCCGGATCAATTAGCTTCTGATGATCAATATTTGACACTTAAAGAATCTGGTTCGTCGTTAGCAACAGGTCTAGCTCAGATGAATGGTGGGATCGTGGAGTTAGGCAAAAACTACGACACATTAAATGCTAATTTTAAGAAAGCAAACGATGGATTAAAACAATTAGCAACAGCTCAAAAACAGATGGTAAGTGGGTTGGATGCGTTACAAAAAGGTGCAGCATCACTTTCAGATGGGTTAAAGCAAGGTAGTGCAGGCCAGAAAACAATCATTTCTAGTATGGCACAATTAAATTCTGGCGTTGGAAAAATAAAAAATGGTCAAGAGCAGCTTAATAACGGATTATCTAAGCTTTCTGGCGGAATGGGTCAGTTGAAAGGTGGAATCGATAAAAGCGGTAATGGCCTTGACGACATTGCAGAAGGACTTGGTAAAACGAACAACTACTTGACGCAATTAACGGACTATAAAACGTTCTTTATTCCGAAAGACGCTTTAACAAACAGCGATTTTAAGAAATCGATGGACAATTACATGTCATCAGATAGAAAGATTGCAAAAATAACAGTTGTTTTAAATGACGATCCTTATTCATCAAATGCACTAAAAACAATAGAGAAGATAAATCATACATTATCATCTGGACTAAAGGGAACAGTTCTTTCTGATGCGAAATATGGAACTGGAGGTCCAAGTTCGAATACAAATGATATGAATAAGGTCCTTAAAAGTGATTTAGACCGTACGAAAGTCATTATATTAATAAGTGTATTTCTAGTTCTTGTTTTAGTCATCAGAAATATTTGGATTCCACTTTATATTGTTGGGTCATTAATCGGGTCTTATTATATAGGGATGAATGCAATGAACTTTGTTGTATATGATGTGCTTAAATTAGATGGCATTTCTTCTTTTGCGCCATTTTTCGCATTCATCATTATTGTCGCTATGGGAGTGGATTACAGTATTTTCCTTATGATGAGATACCAGGAATATCCTGATCTTTCACCAAAGGACGCTATTTTGGAAGCTTCCAAGCATATCGGAGGAGTAGTAATCTCTGCAGGAATTATACTTGCAGGTACGTTTGCTACACTTATACCATCAGGGTTGTCACTTTTAATTGAATTAGGAACAGCCGTAATCGTAGGAATTGCAGCGCTGTGCTTGGTATTCTTGCCAATATTTGTACCGGCATTGATTGCGATACCAGATTTTATGTCTAAACTACGCTCAAATAAAAAGAATGATGAAGCATTACAAATGAAAGACGTTCAAAATTTGTAATCAAGATAATTTTAAAAAAGAAGAAACAGGTGTTGTTAATAGACAATGCCTGTTTCTTTTTTCTTGAAGAATATAGACTAAATATATATTTTGTGTAAGCGATTCTTAGTTATAAAGTCTCAATTTTTATCTCAGTACTGTTTGATAAAGGTAATTGATCAACGATATAGAAAATTAGATAGGACTAGATTTCATTTTTATAAGGGAGAATGATAGAGATGAAAAAGAGATTATTAGTTTTGGGTGCTGCTTCGATTCTAATATTGACAAGTCCATCTGTGAGTTTTTTTAATGTGAAAGCTTTTTCAGCAACATCAGCTGCTATTATTCCAGGAGCACATGATGTGAAAGTTACGCAGTTTGATGGTGTAAGTGGCAATTGGCTAACAACGAAAAATCCAATTCAATACAATGCAGCAATTGAATTTGGAAACCTGGGATTAACGCCATATAATTGGGGAAATAAAGATGCAAGGACTGGTTGGTTTAAAATGTATCAGCCTGCAGAAGTAAAGGGTACTCAAATTAATGGTATGTTTGAAGATTCAAAGTTTTTAATTCGCGTTCCTGAAAATTGGAATGGGAAATTAGTAGTTGCTGGAATCCCAGCGACACGAAGTGAAACCGCAACAGATTTATTATTTAGTGATTACGTCTTAGCAAAAGGATACGCCTTTGCAGCTTCAGATAAGGGAACACAAGGTGAGGTTGATCCATTAGATTCATTAGCAAAATCTAAAAATGCATTATGGGATGAAGAAGATAGCGTTGCAGAATGGAATCAAAGATTCCGTGAAGTGACGAAAGCTGCTCAAAAATACTTAATTGAAAACCATGCAGATCAACTAATTGATAAAAATGATAAGCGTAATCCAGCAAGTAAACTCGTACATAAAAAACATAAAGTACCGACCTATGCGATGGGAATATCAAACGGTGGATATGTAGTTCGTTACGCTCTTGAAAATGATGGGAAAAAGAAAACCGGAGAGCCAGCTTTATATGATGGAGGAATCGATTGGGAAGGCGTACTATGGAGAGCGAATGAACCTAATTTAATAAGCTCATTAACACCTGTCGTGAATAATGCAGAAAAAGCATTATATGGCACAGGTACTGAAAAAGAAAATGCAATCCAAGAAATGTACAAGTCAGGATTACCGAAAGGCTCTGAGCAACTATGGAATTATCATGATCAAATTTATTGGTTTATTACATTAAATATTTATCGTGATGAATTTGATCCGAGCGCCGAAAATCATATCCCGTGGAAAAACTATTTGAACTTTACGAATGGACTTAGAGACCGACAATATGATTGGATTTTTAACGACTATAACTATCAATCTCGTCCATCTTCAGTGAAAGAAGACGTAAAGAAAATAGAAAATACTGGAGATATTAATGTACCTTTAATTAGCTTAACTGGGTCCCTTGATACACTTATTTTCCCGTCAGTCCATGCGACACCATATGAAAAATTAGTAAAGGAATCAGGAAAAGCCAAAAATCATCGTCTATATACGATTGAAAAAGCCAACCATGTTGACAGTCTTGTTTGGAACGCTGCAACCGACCAAAAGAAAGAGCTACAACCACTTCTCCCTTATGTTTATCAATCATTTGATATCCTTGAAGAATGGGTAGAAAAGAAAAATCAACCACCAAACAGCAAAACAATTCCAGTCTCTTCAAATGCAACTAAAGTAATAGATTTAAAAACTGGAGATGAAGTCGATCCTTTAACAACAGAGAAAAGGTAAATTTTTATTAGAAAGTTAAATAAAAAAGGCATGTTTTATTATTTTTACTAAAACATGCCTTTTCGTTATTAACATATTTAGATAGTTTTAGAGAATTGATTTGTACTTCTGCCAATTAAGAAAGTAATATAATAATGAAATAAAAATAAAAATACATATGGTGATTTATATTTGAAGACAGAGAGATGGTATAGAATAGATCATTTAGATCCAATTAGAAATATTAGAAGCGAGAAGTTATCAACCGGAGTGGGTAGATACCTCCATAACTTTTTAAAATTAGTAATAACAGAAAAACAACCTTTTATTATGAATGAATTATTAAAATTAGGAAATAAACTTAATAATCCTTTCCCATATCGAGATATCGGAAAAATATACAATGAT
>NZ_JBALMS010000117.1:5820-6057 GCF_036962205.1 Bacillus sp. JJ664
GATATTCTCAGTGCCGATTTGAGTACATATTGGATGACGATCAATGCAAGTCTTAACTATATTATTAAAGGAAAGACTAAAGACATTTATCAAAAAAATTTAATCGATTTGTTGAATGTTTCTTTTTTTGATTACTTTGACCAATATAAGTTTCTAGAAGCAGAAATTGAAAATTATCCTAATTTTTATAGTGAATATATCATTCATGAACAAACAAGAATATATATATTGCATTAT
>NZ_JBALMS010000118.1:0-52259 GCF_036962205.1 Bacillus sp. JJ664
ATGAAGATCAATTGCAGTCAGTCCAAACAGCAGTTAATAAATTTAAAGAAAATAATAATGGTTTATTACCAATTAAAAATAAAGATATGAGTACACCAATATATTTAAAATACCCAGTCGATTTTACAAAATTAATTCCTAGTTATATAAGTGATGCCCCAGGCAATGCTTATGAAAATGGTGGGGTTTACCAATATGTTTTAATGGATGCGGAAACGAATCCTACAGTTAAACTAATTGACCTTCGTATTGCGGAAAAAATTAGAGATGTTTCTTTGCGAGTACAAGTATATAAAGATAAAAATACTTACCCGCCAATAAAAGAAACATTAAGTAAAGGTGTATTCCTACTAAACTACAAAAAAATGGGTTTTAAAGAAGAACCATTTGTAACGAGTCCTTATAGTCAAAAAAACTTACCAATCGTCATGGGCAATGATGGAGAATTTTACGTAGATTACTCAATCGATTTATTTGAAAAAATAAATGATGCTAAGAAAATGAAAACGGGCGAAGATATCCGTCAAATCTTAGTAAAAGACTCGCCAATTTTACCAGCTTATTCATTACCGTATACGATTAAAGATGGACAACCGATATTTTTAGAACAAAATTAAATAAATAAAATCATAATCCTTTGATAAAAGAATACATTTTATCGAAGGATTTTTTTATTTCTTCCTAAAAAAATTGATAAGAAAAATTATAAAATCTTGTCATAACTCTCTAGGACAACATCATAGAATGGTATTGTCATAGGCATACTACTTCAAGTCAATTATTCCCATGTATTGATAAATCGGGAGGGGAACACATGGAAAAGATAGATATTTTTAAAGACATTGCCGAGCGCACTGGAGGAGATATTTACTTAGGTGTAGTAGGTGCTGTTCGTACTGGTAAATCAACATTTATTAAAAGGTTTATGGAAGCAGTTGTTATTCCAAATATTCAAAATGAAGCGGATCGTGCTAGGGCACATGATGAACTTCCTCAAAGTGCTGCTGGAAAAACAATCATGACTACTGAACCTAAATTCGTACCAAACCAAGGTGTGAAAATTCATGTAGCTGATGGTTTAGATGTAAATATTCGTTTGGTAGACTGTGTAGGTTATAGCGTACCAGGTGCCAAAGGGTATGAAGATGAAAATGGCCCAAGAATGATTAGTACACCATGGTATGAAGAACCAATTCCGTTTAATGAAGCAGCAGAAATTGGTACTAGAAAAGTAATCCAAGAGCACTCTACAATTGGAGTGGTTGTAACGACTGACGGAACGATTGGTGAAATTGCAAGATATGATTATATTGAGGCTGAAGAGCGAGTTGTAGAAGAATTAAAAGAAGTTGGTAAGCCGTTCATTATGGTTATTAATTCTTCACAACCTTATCATCCAAATACGGAAAGCTTAAGACAAGAGCTTTCACAAAAATACGACATTCCTGTTATTGCACTAAGTGTAGAAGCGATGCGTGAAGGGGATGTAATGAACGTATTAAGAGAAGCACTATATGAATTTCCAGTACTAGAGGTAAATGTGAATTTACCAAGCTGGGTACTTGTATTAAAAGAAAACCATTGGTTACGTCAAAGTTACCAAGAAGCAATTCAAGAAACGGTTAAAGACATTAAACGTCTACGAGATGTTGATTATGTAGTCGGTCAATTTACTGATTATGAATTTATCCAATATGCACAGCTTGCTGGGATTGATATGGGGCAAGGTGTAGCGGAGATTGATTTATCAGCACCAGATGAATTATATGATCAAGTGTTAAAAGAAGTAGTTGGAGTAGAAATTCGTGGTAAGGATCATTTATTAGAGCTAATGCAGGACTTTGCTCATGCGAAACAAGAGTATGATCAAGTAGCAGATGCGTTAAAAATGGTTAAACAAACGGGTTATGGAATTGCAGCTCCTTCACTATTAGATATGAGCTTAGATGAGCCTGAAATCATTCGACATGGTTCGAGATTCGGCGTAAAACTAAAAGCTGTTGCACCATCTATCCATATGATTAAAGTAGATGTTGAATCAACTTTTGAGCCGATTATCGGTACTGAGAAGCAAAGTGAAGAGCTTGTTAAATATTTAATGCAAGACTTTGAAGATAATCCACTTTCAATTTGGAACTCAGATATATTTGGTCGTTCATTAAGCTCGATCGTCCGTGAAGGTATTCAAGCAAAATTATCGTTGATGCCTGAAAATGCGAGATATAAATTGAAAGAAACTTTGGAAAGAATTATTAACGAAGGTAGTGGCGGTTTAATTGCGATTATCCTTTGATCATTAATGAATCAGATGGAGAGACATCCATCTGATTTTTTTTGAATGTAAAAACCTATAAAAATCAAGTGATTTAACTTCTTTTTAACATTTTTTTTGTAAAGATCACAAAGTTCTATCTACTTTTCAGAAAAGTTACTATTTTTTTCGAGGAATTCCAACATTTTCTTCTAAAACATATTGAAATATGCGATAGAATCGTATAATATAAGGCATGACAATGAAATTATTGGTATTTGTTGTATAAAAAATTGAATTTTGGTCACTAATGAAAATAAGACTTAAATTATAACTTTTTTGGGAGGAGGTGAAAGACATGAACAAAACAGACTTAATCAATGCAGTTGCTGAAGCTGGTGAATTAACAAAAAAACAAGCTACTTTAGCAGTTGATGCTGTATTCGAATCAATTCTTGGTGCGTTACAAAACGGGGATAAAGTACAATTAATCGGCTTTGGTAACTTTGAAGTACGTGAGCGTGCAGCTCGTAAAGGACGTAATCCACAAACAGGCGAAGAAATCGAAATCGCTGCAAGTAAAGTTCCAGCTTTCAAACCTGGTAAAGCGCTTAAGGATGCTGTAAAATAATTACATAATTTAAGCGAAATAGAAGGATGCTTATATTGCATCCTTCTTTTTTTGCTTATAAAAAAAGAAATATGTTAAAATAAACAAATCTGATAGAAATGAATATTAGAATTTTTTTTATGCATGGGGGATCAGTTAATGAAAGAAGTAAACTTAGAACAAATTGAACAAGCAGTTCGCCAAATTCTTGAGGCTATTGGTGACGATCCAAATCGTGAAGGTATTTTTGAAACACCTAAGCGAGTAGCGAAAATGTATGCAGAAGTTTTTTCTGGTATGCATCAAGATGAGAAGGAACATTTACATAAAGTATTCGGTGAGGATCATGAGGAATTGGTACTAGTAAAAGACATCCCATTCCATTCTATGTGTGAACATCACTTATTACCATTTTACGGTGTAGCTCATGTTGCTTATATTCCTAGAAATGGTAGAGTAACTGGATTAAGTAAATTAGCTCGTACAGTGGAAACAATCGCTAAACGTCCACAATTACAAGAACGTATTACTTCATCAGTTGTTGACGCAATTATGGAGGTATTAGAACCTCATGGCGCAATGGTAGTTGTTGAAGCCGAGCATATGTGTATGTCAATGCGTGGCGTTAGAAAGCCTGGTTCAAAAACTGTAACGACTGCTGTACGTGGTTCATTAAAAGAAGATGCGCAAGGCAGAAACGAAATACTTTCTATGATTCATTCAAAAAACTAACAATCAATTAAAAAAAGCAGGTTTTCCTGCTTTTTTTAAAAGCATTCATTAACATGAAAAGTGAATCAGTTTATACCATACAATAGTCTTATGGTATAATAGTACAAGTTAGTAATTAATGGATTGGATGGAAATAATGAGTAACGTTGAACAGTTAAAAACCGAAGTGAAAACACAGATATTAAATGCAATTAAACATCCATATTTGAATAAACACCTCTTACCACCTACGATCGATGAAGTGAAAGTGACGATTCTAATAGAATTAATGGATCAGCTTAATTTTACAAAAGAGAAGATTATTCATTACTGCAAAGCTTTGATGATCCACCAAATTGCACTTGATACTCATGAATTGGTTTCTACATACGAAGGTACACCTCAAGATAGGGAAAAGAAACAATTGACTGTTCTAGAAGGAGATTTCTATAGCGGACTTTACTATGAGGCTTTATCAAATACTGGTGAGATTAGTTTAATAAAAGAGCTTTCATATGCAGTTAAAGAAATGAATGAACAAAAAATTAATTTAGTGCATCATAAATTTACTTCATTAGAAGAATTACTAAGATGTATTACAATAATTGAATCAACGATACTTGTTCATTTTGCAAATTATATTGGTTCAAACCAATCAATCAAAAAAATTGAGAGTAAATGTTTATTAACTAGGTTAGAGCAGGAGAGTCAACATGTAAAAGTTGGTGAGGATTCTGACTTTATTAAGCATTTAGAATCTCTACACGGTGTTCAAACAGAAAAAAATCAATTACTTGAAGTAATATCAAAAATAATCTTACAATTACAAAATTAATAACAGTCAAGAAGTTGTAATAAGTTTAGTGGGGGTTTACATGACTCAATCAAAAGAAGAACGCGTCCATGATGTGTTTGAAAAAATATATAACAAATATGATAAAATGAATGGGATTATTAGCTTTCAACGCCATATTGCCTGGAGAAAGCAGACGATGCGAGTTATGAATGTTCAAAAAGGCATGAAAGCGCTTGACGTGTGCTGTGGAACTGGTGAATGGACAATCGCACTTGCAGAAGCTGTAGGTAATGAAGGAAAAGTTTTTGGATTAGATTTTAGTAAAAATATGCTGTCAATTGGTGAAGAAAAGGTACAGAAGCAGCAATTAAGTCAAGTTTCATTGATTCATGGTAATGCAATGGAATTACCTTTTGAGGACAATTTATTTGATGTCGTGACAATTGGATTCGGTTTACGTAATGTCCCTGATTATTACCAAGTTTTAAAAGAAATGACAAGAGTTGTGAAACCTGGTGGAATTGTTGTCTGTCTTGAAACTTCACAGCCTACAACTTTTGGAATTAAGCACGTTTACAAAGCGTATTTTAAATTTATCATGCCGATATTTGGGAAACTCTTTGCGAAAAGTTTTAAAGAATACTCTTGGTTACAAGAAAGTGCAAGTACGTTCCCAGGAATGAAGGAGCTTGCAAAACTATTCGAAAAAGCTGGCTTAGAAAAAATTGAAATAAAACCATTTACATTTGGTGTTGCAGCAATGCATTTAGGTAAAAAACCGAAGAAATAACATTGTAAGTTATAAATTGGAATGAATAGTAAGGTGAACGGAATGAAGGTTAAATGGAAGTATTCTTATTTAAAAAAAGATATAAACGAGATTGAATATACTCTTCATCAAACAGTCAATTCAACTCAGCCTATATTGAAAGATGCTTCTTTACAGCTACTTCAATCGGGTGGGAAACGAATTAGGCCATTATTTGTATTACTTAGTGCTAAATTTGGACAATATAACCTTCAATCTATTAAACATGTAGCGGCAACTTTAGAAATCATTCATATGGCATCATTAGTCCATGATGATGTAATAGATGAAGCTAGTCTAAGAAGAGGTAAACCTACAATCAACTCTACATATGATAATCGAGTTGCAATGTACGCTGGAGATTTTCTATTTGCAAAAGCGCTAGAGTGCATGTCTGAAATTGAGATACCAGAAGCACATCAAAAGTTGTCAAATACAATTCTAGAAATTTGCTTAGGTGAAATTGAGCAAATCAAAGATAAATATAATTTTGAACAAAACTTAAAGTGCTATTTGAGAAGAATTAAACGAAAAACGGCATTGTTAATATCTGCAAGCTGTGAAATTGGAGCAATTGCTTCAGGTGCATCTGCATCAATTCAAAAGTCCCTAAGAGATTACGGCTATTATTTAGGAATGTCATATCAAATAATGGATGATATTTTAGATTTCACAGCATCAGAAAAAGAATTGGGTAAACCTGCAGGTAGTGATCTAATTCAAGGAAATATTACATTACCGGTACTTTTTGCTATGCAAGATCAATCGCTAAAGGAAAAAATTACTTCAATTTATGAAGGAATCAATCCAGAAACGGTCAAACCACTGATCAATCAAATACGTAAAAGTAGTTATATAAAAGATGCTAGAAGAATCAGTGAAGAATATTTAAATAAATCATTAAAATGCATTGAATCATTGCCAGATCATGAAGCAAAGGAAATGTTAATACTAATTGCTAAAAATATTGGTAATAGAAAGAATTAGAGGCAGCCATGAAATGCTACTGCATTTTGTAACTGCCTCTTTTGGCTTTTTATAGTGTTTAACATAAGTTTTATAGTATGATAATACTGAATAGTAGGAGTTACTTAAAAAAAGTTTTTAATCCTACTCCCTACTTAACTGTAAGCGATTCCAATTTTTCTAAAATATTAAGATTTTTAACTATTGATAATTTTGGAAATAGATGATACTATTCTACTGTATTGTTTATACATAATTGAACTAGAGGGGTCGAGCATGATGGAAAGAACTTATTTAATGGTAAAACCTGATGGAGTACAACGTAATTTAATCGGAGAAATCGTATCTCGTTTCGAGAAAAAAGGTTTCCAATTAGTAGGCGCAAAATTAATGCAAGTATCAAAAGAACAAGCAGAAACTCACTATGTTGAGCATAAAGAGCGTCCATTCTTTGGAGAATTAGTAGATTTCATCACATCAAGCCCTGTATTTGCAATGGTTTGGGAAGGTGAAAATGTAATCGCTACCGCGCGTCTTATGATGGGTGCAACAAATCCTAAAGATTCAGCACCAGGAACTATTCGTGGTGAATATGCTGCAACAGTAGGCAAAAACATTATTCACGGTTCTGATTCACCTGCTAGCGCAGAGCGTGAAATTGGAATTTTCTTTAAAGAAGATGAGTTAATAGAATATTCAAAGTTAATTAAAGAGTGGGTATACTAATCCTAATATTTATATGATAAGATAAAGCCAGCAGATATTTGCTGGCTTTTTTTAAATAAATAGTAGGGGAATATTATGGACGATTATATCGATTTTATTAACTTAGTAAAAAAGAAATCTGGGATTGACTTATACTTGTATAAAGAATCGCAAATGAAAAGAAGATTAAAATCTTTATATGAGAAAAAGGGATTTAAATCATTTGTCGATTTCTTTAAAGGCATGGAGAAAGAGAAAGAACTATATTATGAATTCTTAGATCGTATGACGATAAATGTTTCTGAATTCTTCCGAAATCCCAATCGTTGGGACGTTTTCGAAAAAAACATTCTACCACCTTTATTGAAAAATAATAGCAAATTAAAAATATGGAGTGCTGCATGCTCAACTGGTGAAGAACCATATACACTTGCAATGATTTTATTAAAATATTTAAAACCAAGTCAATTTCAAATCATTGCAACTGACCTCGATGAGAATGTTTTATCAAAGGCTAAAATTGGTGTATATAATGAAAAAGCTATTAAAGATGTACCCAAAGATCTATTAGCGAAGTATTTCAAACAAGAGGGAACAATCTATCAAGTAAGTGACGAGATAAAAAAACAAATTCAATTCAAAAAACATAATTTACTTTTAGATGCTTATGAAAAAAATGTTGATGTCATCGTATGTAGAAATGTTTTAATATACTTTACTGAAGAAGCTAAAGTTGATATCTATACAAATTTCTCAAATTCATTGAATCAAAATGGAATATTATTTGTAGGGAGTACAGAACAAATTTTTCATGCAGAAAAGTATACTTTTACATCAAATGAAACATTTTTTTACAAAAAATCGTAAAAAGAACCATTTTATGGTTCTTTTTTTATATTAATTTAAGATTAGGTTGTGATATAGTAGTAACTAATAATTTTAAATCTTACATAAATAGAAGGTGATGGAATGCGTTATTTAACAGCAGGTGAATCGCATGGCCCCCAATTAACTACGATAATTGAAGGCGTTCCAGCGGGTTTACCAATATTATCAGAAGAAATTAATGTTGAACTTCGTAGACGTCAAGGTGGCTATGGTAGAGGTCGAAGAATGCAGATTGAAAAAGATACTGCACAAATTACAAGCGGTGTTCGACATGGCTATACATTAGGTTCGCCAATTGCATTGGTTGTCGAAAATAAGGACTTCACTCACTGGACTAATATTATGGGTGCAGAGCCTCTAGAAAATTTAGAGTATGAAGGTAAAAGAAGTATTACTAAACCTAGACCAGGTCATGCAGATTTAAATGGTGCGATAAAATATGGATTTAGGGATGTTCGTAATGTATTAGAACGATCATCTGCTCGTGAAACAACAGTGCGTGTAGCAGCTGGTGCCGTTGCTAAGAAACTATTATCAGAATTAGGCATTACAATTGCTAGCCATGTAATTGAAATTGGTGGAGTAAAAGCAAAAGAAATGGAATATAAAAATGTACCAGATTTACATAATCGAGCTGAGAATTCTGAAGTAAGATGTATCGATCAAGATGCGACTGAACAGATGAAACAGTTAATAGATGAAGCGAAACAAAATGGAGATTCATTAGGTGGTATCGTAGAAGTTGTAGTAGAAGGTATGCCACCAGGAGTCGGAAGCTACGTTCATTATGATCGTAAACTAGATTCTAAAATAGCAGGAGCAATTGTTAGTATTAATGCATTTAAAGGTGTGGAATTTGGAATCGGATTTAAAGCTGGATCAGTCCCAGGAAGTGAAGTGCATGACGAAATAGCTTTTTCTGAGGAGAAAGGATATTACCGTCATTCAAATAATGCAGGTGGCTTCGAAGGTGGTATGACTACTGGAATGCCGATTGTCGTTCGTGCTGTCATGAAGCCGATCCCAACATTATACAAGCCATTAAAAACAGTAGATATTGAAACGAAAGAAATTTATGAAGCAAGTATCGAACGTTCTGATAGCTGTGCTGTACCTGCAGCTTCAGTCGTGGCTGAGCACATTGTTGCTTGGGAAGTTGCGAAAGCTATTGTAGAACAATTTGAGTCTGATCAATTAGACCGTTTAAAAGGAAATATTGAAGAGTACCGTGAGTATGCGAGGAAGTTTTAATGGAAGTCATCGCTGTCAATACAAGCTCTAAACAATACAATGTTTGTATTGGATTTGGTATATTAAATGGTTTACAGTCTATGATTGAAGGGTTTTCACCGAAGGTTTCGAAGATATTGATCATAACTGATGAACAAGTTGCACCTTATTATTTAGAAGAAGTTAAAAAAAAGTTAGCAAACTTCGATGAATATATTATTCCTAGTGGTGAACAAAGTAAAAGTTTCATTTACTATGAAAAGTGTTTAGCAAAATGTTTTGAAACAAAATTGGATCGTAATAGTTTAATTATTGCATTAGGCGGAGGCGTCGTTGGAGACCTAGCAGGATTTGTTGCAGCAACATATATGCGTGGCATCCGATTCGTTCAAATGCCTACAACCTTACTAGCTCATGATAGCGCGATTGGTGGTAAGGTTGCGATTAATCTACCAGCTGCTAAAAATATTGTTGGAGCGTTTTATCAACCAGAGCTTGTACTATATGAACTTAACTTTTTACAGTCTTTACCGGTCAAGGAATGGCGTTCTGGGTTTGCTGAAATCATTAAAGAAGCATTGATTTCATCACATGAGAATATTTCTTGGTTAATGAATCAGATCCATCATCTTGAAAACCTTGATCAGCATGTCATTGAACAATGCGTTTTAATGGGTATTCAGGTAAAAAATCAAATTGTTTCAAAGGATGAAAGAGAAAGTGGCATTCGTGCTTATTTAAATTTAGGACATACACTGGGGCATGCAATAGAAGCATATTTAGGATATTCAAAAACGACTCATGGCGAAGCAATTGCATTTGGAACACTTTTTGCGGTTTATATGAGTGAACAGTTATTTGAAGTAGACTTATCGTTACATAAACTGGTGCAATGGTTTAAACAACTTAATTATCCTTTTTACTTGTATTTAGAAACAGAATCAATCATTCAATTAATGAAACAAGATAAGAAAAACATTGATTTAAAAATAAATTATGTGCTTTTAAAAGATTTTGGAAAACCTGTTTTATGTGAATTAGATGAACATGTCATTAAAGAACAATTGAATCGTTTTCTAACACTGTTAACTAAATAATTTAAATAGGAAATGATGTTTTGATATGACAATCAATCAAAATATCATTTTCTTTTTCTAAGGTCTTTTCTTAATGCTTGCTCTTGTTCATTGTTACTAATTAAGAATGCGTTAGTTGTTTACATTCCAGGATGCTCGCTTTTCGTAGGGAGAAGGCTAATTCTCGGCTAAACTCCAGGGTCTCAGTCTTTCCGTACCCACAAGAGTCTCGTATCCGTTGTAATCAACTTATTCTCCAAAGATATAAATTTAAAGACCAATAAAGATCATAATCGAAATTAAGTAAATATATTTCCGCTTATTTATTGAATAATTTAGGGTAATTAGTCGAACAGATTTTTCTTGAAAAAAAAGGTTTGAAACCATAAAAATGGAATGTAAATAACATATAGAAAGGTTTTAAAAGGTGTCTAAAATGAACAATTCACATTCAAATCATAAAGTCAGTTTAGTTGGTGAAGTTACAATTCCTGGAGATAAGTCAATCTCTCATAGAGCAATCATGTTTGGTTCATTAGCAACTGGGGTGACTAAGGTTACGAACTTTTTATTAGGGGAAGATTGTTTAAGTACAATTGATTGCTTCCGAAAACTAGGCGTACATATTGACGTTCAAAAGGATGAAGTACTTGTCTATGGAAATGGCATTAAAGGACTGAAAGAATCAGAAGCTGTGTTAGATGTTGGAAACTCAGGTACAACAGCAAGACTTTTAATGGGGATCATTAGTGGATTGCCGTTTCATTCAGTAATCATTGGTGACGAGTCGATCGGAAAGAGACCGATGAAACGAGTGACAAAACCTTTAAAAATGATGGGCTCACAAATTGATGGACGTGCAGATGCTACCTATACACCGATTGCAATTAGAGGTGGCCAGTTAAAAGGAATTTCATATGAATCACCCGTTTCAAGTGCACAAGTAAAATCTTCCATTTTATTAGCAGGTTTATTTGCAGAAGGTACAACGATCGTCTCTGAACCTGAAAAATCTCGTGATCATACTGAAAGAATGTTAAAGGCATTTGGGTGTGAATTAGAAGTTAGTGGAAATACTGTTTCTATTACAGGTGGTCAACAATTAAAAGCTACGAATGTGACTGTACCAGGCGATATATCTTCAGCTGCATTCTTCCTAGTAGCAGGTTCAATTATTCCTAATAGTGAAATCCTATTAAAAAATGTAGGGGTTAATCCAACGCGTATTGGAATTTTAACAGTTCTAGATAGAATGGGTGCGGATATAACATTAGAAAATGAAAAAGTCGTAAATGGTGAACCAATTGCCGATTTACGAGTGAAATCAGCAAAATTAAAAGGTACTATAATCGGTGGAGAAGAGATACCTACTTGTATTGATGAATTACCAATCTTGGCTTTAGCTGCCTCACAAGCTGAAGGAGAAACAATCATTAAAGATGCTGAAGAGTTAAGAGTCAAAGAAACAGATCGTATTCAAACAGTTGTTACAGAACTAACAAAACTTGGAGTAAGCATTGAAGCGACAAAAGATGGTATGATTATACAAGGAAGTACTAAAGCTTTATATGGAGCAAATGTAGCCTCTCACGGCGATCATAGAATGGGAATGATGTTATCAGTGGCATCCCTACTTGCAGATGGTGAAACTTTTATTGAAAACACAGAGTGTATAGCAGTATCTTTCCCAAATTTTAAAGAGCAATTACAAGAATTATTAAAGTAGAAGTTCGGATTAAGAGGTGTTTTAATGAGTAATATTTATGAAGCTGTTCAGCTTATTGAAAATGGTCAAACGGAAAAAGGTTTAGAGGTTTTAAAAAATAGTGTAAAAAATGCAAATGATGAAGAAAAATACGAAGCTGCAATTCTTTTTCAATCATTAGGATTACTTGATGAAGCAAAAAACATTATTGAAGATCTAGTGTATTTATATGATGACGATGAAGAATTAAAAATTATTTATGCAGAACTTCTATTGGACCTTGATTTAGAAGATGAAGCGCTTGAAATATTACTGACTATAAAAGAAAATAATGAAACAAAAGTTCAAGCTTTACTTTTAATGGCAGACCTATATCAAGTTCAAGGGCTTGATGAAGTTGCCGAACAAAAATTATTTGAAGCAAAAAGAATTTTACCAAATGAACCAGTTGTAGATTTTGCATTAGGAGAATATTACTTTAGTAAGTATGATTATAAAAAGGCAATTCCATTCTACGAGAAGCTAATGAATCAAGATATTGAGGTAAATGGCGTAAGTAAAGAGTTACGGTTAGCTGAAAGCTTAAGTGCAGAAGGTGAATGGGAAGAAGCAATTCCTTTTTATGAAAAAGGGATTGAACAATCAAAAGACTTTCATACATTATTAGGATATGGTATTACATTGTTCCAAGCAGAGCGCTATGCAGCATGTATCCCTATTTTTGAGGAAGCAATTTTCTTTGACCCAGAGTACTTAGTGGCTCATTTATGGTTAAGTAAAGCTTTTGACGTAGAAGGACAATATCAAGAAGGCTACGATATTTTACAAAAAGCTTTATTGGTGGATGAAACAAATGTAGAGTGCCTAATGTCAGCAGCTAAGTTAGCTCGTAAATTAAAAGATTTAGATTCAAGTAAAAAACACTTACAAGAAGCGCTAATTTATGATCCATCATTAATTGAAGGAGTTCAATTATTAGTTGGGATTTTATTTGAAGAAGAAGATTTCGATGAAATTATTGGTACTGTTGAATTGGCAATTGAACATGGTGCTTCTGATCCTCATTTTAATTGGGACTTAGGAAAAGCGTATTATGGAATTGAAAAATATGATTTGGCATTAAATCAATATCGCTTAGCATATAATGACTTTAACCAAGAAATTTCCTTCCTAAAGGAATTCGGAGATTTGTTATTTGAAGAAGGCTTAATTCAGGAAGCGAAAGAGGTATATTTAAGAATTCAAGATGATGAATACCTGCAGGAAGAAGTAAGTGAACGTCTTGACAGAATAAATGAGATTATGTAATATTCTTTATTCGCCAAAAAGGGGACAAATATGATGGACAGAGGAGGGATTTATAAAATGGCAACCCCTGTATCTGTGAACGAGAAGAAGGATTTTGTGAAATGGTTTTTAAGTAATTTTCAACTAAAGCAAAGAGAATGTGTTTGGATATTAAATTATTTAATGAGCCATGATTACTTAATGAAAAAAGTTCATTTTGTAGAACAGTCTAAGTATTGTCCAAGAGGATTAGTGATGTCGACAAACTGTGTGAAAGAAGTGCCATTCCATTTTTATAAACAAAATGTAATGACGACAGATGCAGAGAAGTCATTTCATGATATTCGCCTGAATAGGGATGAAGATATTTATATCCAATTGAATTTTAAATCTTCTTTTCAATATCCAATGTTTGTTTCAGTTTTAGAAGAGAATCCTCATTTACCAAAAAACTTAAGTAGCAATGAAAAAGATCGGGTAATCGCTGAAAAGCTCCTTTCTGATTCATTATTAAATTTCCAAAGAGATCGTTTAATGAGACTAATTGATGAAGCCTTAGATCAACAAGATGCAAAAAGGTTTCAGGAATTAACAAATCAATTAAAAACTTTAATAACTTAAAGAATTGATCAATGAAAGAGTCCTCATTTTTTGAGGACTTTTTTTCTTTCTTAAAATAGTATTATATGGTTAAATGGAAATTAGATATTTGTTAACAAAAATTTCACAATTATGTTTAAGGTATTTTCAAATAGGAAGAAGGAAGCAAAATGAAATGGACGAAGAGTGATTTAGAACAGGTTTTAGCACATCAACAATACATAGATACAATAATTGTGCCACTATGTCCTGTATCATTACATAAGGATCAGATCAGTCTTGCTGAGCAACGAGAGGATCTAATTATTCTTACATCAGAAATTGAACGTACATATAAAGGTAGGGTTGTAATCGCTCCAGAATTTACTTATTTATTAGGGGAAAACAACAAATTAAACCGTTTAAATGAGTGGCATCAAGAGTTTATTCAAAGCGGAATGAAGCATGTTTTTTATGTGACTTGTGATTATGATTGGAAACAATTAAATGCTGAATTTGACGAAACATTAATTTGGTTACCTGCATTAAACATTAATAATTTAGATGAGACAACGCAAAGAGTAATTGTTGATAAACAATTAACGCATTTAAATGCATTATTTTCTAAAATATGGGGATAAAAATAAAAACAACATTATTAATATGATTATTATTAGGATATTATTGACCTTCTAAATTTGTTATTATATTATGAAAGTGTCCTAGTTTTATTATTATAGCTGTTGTCCGTACAGGAGTACTTGTGATAGAGGGGGGAATTTTCATGAGTGAAAAGGTTTCAAGACGCCAGTTCTTAAACTACACGTTAACTGGTGTAGGCGGTTTCATGGCTGCAGGAATGCTAATGCCATTAGCACGTTTTGCCATTGACCCAGTTTTACAAAAAGAAGAAGCTGGATCATTAGTGCAGGTTGGATTACTGAAAGATTTAACAAACGAACCTAAACGATTTGACTTTAAAGTTAAGCAAGTTGATGGTTGGGTAAAATCTGATGCTCCACATTCTGCATGGGTCTACAAGGACGAAAAAGGTGACATTGTTGCTTTATCACCTACTTGTAAGCACTTAGGCTGTACAGTAGGTTGGAATGACAACAAAGAACATCCAAATCAATTTTTCTGTCCATGTCATGGTGGTCGTTACGAAAAAAGCGGTCAAAATATCAAAGGAACACCACCGCTTGCACCACTAGATCAATATCAAGTAAAAGTGGAAAAAGATGCTTTTTATCTTGGTAAAGCGTTACCACAAGGAGGAAAATAATCGTGTTAAACAAAATTTACGACTGGGTAGATGAGCGATTAGAAATTACACCTTTGTGGAGAGATATCGCTGATCACGAAGTACCTGAACACGTTAATCCAGCACATCATTTTTCAGCATTCGTATATTGCTTTGGTGGATTAACATTTTTCGTTACAGTAATTCAAATTTTATCTGGAATGTTCTTAACAATGTATTATGTTCCGGATATTAAAAATGCATGGGAATCTGTTTATTACTTACAAAACAACGTTGCATACGGACAAATCGTTCGTGGTATGCATCACTGGGGTGCAAGTTTAGTAATTGTTATGATGTTCTTACATACTTTACGTGTATTCTTCCAAGGCGCATATAAAAAGCCTCGTGAACTTAACTGGGTTGTAGGGGTATTAATTTTCTTCGTAATGCTTGGATTAGGCTTTACTGGATATTTATTACCTTGGGATATGAAAGCATTATTTGCGACTAAAGTAGGTCTGCAAATTGCTGAACAAACACCATTTATTGGTAAGCAAGTAAAAACTTTAATTGCAGGACATCCGGAAATCATCGGTGCACAAACACTTACTCGTTTCTTCGCAATTCATGTATTCTTCTTACCTGGTGCTTTACTTGCTCTAATGGGTGCGCATTTCTTAATCATTCGTAAGCAAGGTATTTCAGGTCCACTATAAGATTTAGTGCATGGGCTTTAGTTACTAACTAAAGTGTGTCGAATAAAGGAGGGAGAACATGCATCGCGGTAAAGGAATGAAATTTGTAGGAGACTCACGTGTACCTGCAATGGCAGGTCGTAAAGCAAATATTCCAAAAGATTATTCTGAGTATCCTGGTAAAACTGAAGCATTCTGGCCAAACTTCTTATTAAAAGAATGGATGGTAGGAGCAGTTTTCTTAGCTGGATTCTTAACATTAACAATTGCACATCCATCTCCACTTGAGAGGGTTGCAGATCCAACTGATACTGGTTATACACCATTACCAGACTGGTATTTCTTATTCTTATATCAATTCTTAAAATATAGCTTTGCTTCAGGTGACTATAACGTATTAGGTGCTTTCGTAATTCCTGGTTTAGCGTTTGGTGGTTTATTATTAGCGCCATTTTTAGACCGTAGTACAGAAAGAAGACCTTCTAAACGTCCTTTAGCTACTGGCTTTATGTTACTTGGATTTGCAGGGGTTATTTATTTAACATGGGAAGCAACTGCACACCATGATTGGGCAAAACAAAAAGAGCAAGGAAAGATCCGTGCCTTTGTTGAGCTAAATAAAGAAGATCCTGCATATAAGTTATTGCAAAAAAATACATGTGTATCATGTCACGGTGATAACCTTGAAGGTGGAGCGGCAGCGCCAAGTCTTCAAAACAATGGTTTAAAACCTGAAGAAATTGCAAAAATTGCAAGAAACGGTCAAAAAGCAATGCCAGCTGGCGTATTTAAAGGTACTGATGAAGAACTGAAAGTCCTAGCTGAATTTGTTTCAAAAGCTGGTCAAGCAGCTGAATAATAAAGAAGAGTCGAATTTTCGACTCTTTTTTTATATTTAATACATATCTTATACTGAAATAGTAACATCTCTGATAGGTCTTTTGTCATTGGAATTGTGAACTTTGTGTTATAAAATAAGTATAGTCATAAAGTACAAATGAAAGTGAAGTGTGAATGTGAACATTATTTACAGTTTAATGAGGCTACGTTCGAGTTTAATTGCCTTATTCATAGTAAATGTACTTGGAACAATCTATGGCTATTACTGGTACAAATCTCAATTAATTGAGACACCGAACTGGTTAAGGATTGTTGTTCCAGATAGCCCAACAGCATCTCTCTTTTTTTGTTTTGTTTTATTACTCTGGATTTTTAAGAAACAAAATGGATTAATAGAAGCATTAGCATATGTAAGTTTAGTTAAATATGGTATTTGGGCAGTTGCGATGAATGGAGCTGTTTTATATATTGATCATGGACTTGATGAGATTGCTTATATGTTAATCTTTTCCCATGGCTGCATGGCACTACAAGCGATTCTCTATGCCCCTATGTTTAAAGTGAAAAAATGGCATTTAGCGATTGCTAGTATATGGATTTTACAAGATGTAATATTTGATTATGTCTTTGGAACAATGCCTACATATCATATGCTTGGATTTTATCAAGATTGGATTGCATTATTTACTTTTTGGTTATCAATATTTGTTATTTTAATTGCTTATTTCCAGTTAATTTTTAAAAATAGAGCTTCGATCTGATCAGTTCTATTCTTGTCCGTCCTCTCATAATTATTAGTAGTTATGAGGGAGGGATTTGATGAAAAAATTAATAGTGGGGATCAGCATTTTTTTTATGTTCTTTTCATTTAATCATCAAAAAAGTTTAGCTAAAATAAATTCAGAAACAACTTTAATAGAAAAATCACTTTCTTTAGTTCAAGAAGGTGATTATGTTCATAGTGCAAATCTCATTGAACAATTTGAAGTAAAGTATATGGCAAATGCAAAAAAGAATCAGGAATTTACACCGAAAGATTTAGAAACAATTTCAGTTACATTCCAAAATGCTTTGCAATCATTAGAAAATGATGCCGGTGATTCACAAGAAAAAATTGCAAAAGTACTTGGATTAAGACTATTAATTGACGCAAGGGAAACGTCTATTCAACCGATGTGGAAAGAAATGAAAAATGCAGTTATGACACCTTTACATAATATGGATTCAGCATATGAAAGAGGAGATACAGAAGCATATGATGTTCAACTGAATCAATTTTTACACCAATTTGAGATTATTTATCCAAGCTTATTAAGCGATCTCTCGTATGATGAAGTAAAGAAAATCAATTCCCTCGTTTCATTTTTAGATGACTACCGTGTAAACAAAGAAGCTTTACCTGCATTTAGTCAAAAATTAGACCAAACTCAAACAGAGTTATTAATGATTTTTGAACAAGGAAACTCAATATTTCCGCCAGCAACATTTTGGACATTATTTACGACAGGCGGTATTATTGTCGGTACTCTTTGTTATGTGGGATGGAGAAAATATATAGGAGAACGTAATAAAAACAAAAAGCAAAGAGAGCATAATGATTGACAAAATTCCCGTTTAATCATTACAATATCCTAAAATATCTTTCTTTGGAGGAATAGTAATGGGCTTTATAATTTACTTTCTTATTGTGTTAATCATACCGATTTATGCACAATTTAAAGTGAAATCTACATTTAATAAATATGCAAAAGTAAGCTCTACATCAGGTATGTCAGGTGCAGAAGTAGCAAGAAAAATTTTAAATGACAATGGGTTGTTTAATGTTGCAGTAGAAGAAACTCGTGGATATTTATCAGATCACTATGATCCACGTGCCAAAGTAGTTCGATTATCATCAGCGAATTATCATGGGCATACTGTTGCAGGTACTGCAGTTGCAGCGCACGAAGTAGGTCATGCAATCCAAGATGCAAAAGATTATGGCTTTTTAAGATTTCGACATTCATTAGTACCAGTCGCAAATTTTAGCTCAAACTTTTCTTGGATCTTTATCTTAATTGGGATCTTTTCTCAGGCATCTGGGATGTTATTAGTAGGTATTCTCCTTTTAGCACTTGGTGTTTTATTCCAAATTGTAACTTTACCAGTTGAATTTAACGCATCAAGCAGAGCATTGACTCAACTGACAACGAGTGGGATTATTAATTCGAACGAAAATGTATATGCAAAACGTGTTTTAAATGCGGCAGCATTAACATATGTAGCAGCAGCAGCTGTAGCGGTAATTGAGTTATTACGTTTAGTATTAATCTACACAGGAATGCAAAATGACGAAGATTAATGCAAAAAGAGGTTCTTAAGCAAATGCTAAGAACCTCTTTTTTTTATGGTTGTATCGGTACTTTATTTTCATCAAGTGTAAAGCCTTCACCCAATACATCGTGAACTTCTGTTACAGCAACGAAAGCATGAGGGTCAATATCTTGAATAATATTTTTTAAATGCACTAATTCATTTTTTGGAACGACACAGAATAATACATCTTTACTTTCACCAGTAAATGTACCAGTACCTTTTAAGTAAGTTGCTCCACGTTCCATCTCTTTCATAATACGGGCAGCAATCAAATCATTTTTATCTGAAATAATATTTGCGCCACGTGCAGCATAAGCTCCTTCTTGCATGAAGTCGATAATTCTTGCGCCAACAAATACAGCAACTAAAGTGTACATTGCTTCATACGCTTTTAAATATGTTAATAACGATAATGTAATGACGACAAAGTCGAAAATAAACATTGTTTTACCCATATTAATGCCTTTGTATTTATAGGCCAGACGAGCAATTATATCAACACCGCCTGTTGTACCTCCGTAACGAAAAATGATTCCAAGTCCAACTCCGATAAATACACCAGCAAATAATGAAGCTAACATTAAATCTCCGTGTACATCAATTGTAAATGGGAATTTCTCAAATAATTTTAAGAAAAATGAAACTGCAACTGTTCCAATAATTGTATAGAGCATTGTGACTGTTCCAAGTAATCTCCATCCAATAAAAAATAATGGAATATTTAACGCTAAATTTGAAATCCATACAGGAATATGTAATTTTGCTAAAAGAATTAAGTTAATCCCTGTGAATCCTCCTTCAGCTAGGTTGTTTGGAATATTAATATTCAAAATACCAAAAGAAAAAATTGCAGAGCCTAAAAGAATAAACAAGATGTTACGTAACTTCAAATTAAAAATCATAAACTTCCTCCATACTAATTAAAATCACCCTAAACTCTTATTTTTATCTTATCTTGTATTTTTTTCAAGTAAAATAATATATAATTTGTCAAAATGTGGTCATTTCGATAAGATTTAGTTGAGGAGTTGATATTAGTATGCACGAAAAAACGATGAAAGAAATGCAAAATGAAGTAGATACATATATTGGACAATTTAAAGAGGGTTATTTTAGTCCTTTAGCAATGATGGCTCGTTTAACTGAAGAAATGGGTGAGTTGGCTAGAGAAATTAATCATACATATGGTGAAAAACCAAAAAAGAGTTCAGAAAAAGAAAAACTTATTGAAGAAGAGCTGGGCGATGTATTGTTTGTAATGATTTGTTTGGCAAATAGTTTAAATATTGATTTAGAAAAAGCCCATGATATGGTTATGAATAAATTTAATACTCGAGATAAAGATCGTTGGACAAGGAAGGATTGAATCGTATGGAGACAGTAATTCGCGTTGTATTGGCAGGACCTAGAGGGAAAATGGGCACTGAAGCACTTCAGTTAATCGAGAGAACTGAGCATTTTGAACTTGTTGCTGCAATAGATTATAAATATGGCGGAGGGACTGTACAACAGTTTTATCCGCAATACAAAGGTGAAGCGACTGTTTATGAAACATTAGAAGAATGTATTGAAAATGAGAAATTTGATGTTTTAGTTGACTTAACTACGCCTGAAATTGGCAAAAAACATGCATTTTTATCATTAAAAAACGGCATCCGTCCTGTAATCGGTACGACAGGGTTTACGAATGATGAGTTAGCTGAATTAAAAGAACTTGTATCTCAAAATGGTTTAGGCTGTATTATTGCGCCGAATTTTGCAATTGGCGCAATTTTAATGATGAAGTTCTCCGCAATGGCTGCCAAATATTTTAAAGACATCGAAATCATTGAGCTTCATCATGATCAAAAATTAGATGCACCATCTGGAACAGCACTTAAAACTGTACAAATGATCGAGGAAGCACGAGAATATAAACGACAAGGTCATCCAAATGAAGTTGAAACTGAAAAAGGAGCAAGAGGAGCGGATCTGAATGGCATGAGAGTACATAGCGTAAGATTGCCTGGCTTAGTTGCTCATCAACAAGTTCTATTTGGCGGCGACGGCCAATTATTAACAGTCCGTCACGATTCTATGAATAGAGCATCCTTCATGTCAGGTGTAAAGGTTTCAATTGAAGAAGTAATGAAGCTTTCTGAACTTGTATATGGCTTAGAAAATATTATGGATTGATGTGCATTCTTCTTTTTTAGATCAATTGACATCTTAACCTATTGAACCTGGTTTAATGATGACTATGTAATGTATACCAAATACCCAATGCAACTAACAATTACAACAAAGACAATTGGAAAATTTTTAAGTTAGTTTGGAAGCGAGTGAATAAATTGGATTATTTTGATGTGTTAGCTTTTGGTGCTCATCCTGATGATGTTGAAATAGGGATGGCAGGGACAATTGCGAAACTAACAAAGTTAGGATATAAAGTAGCAATCTGTGATTTAACGGAAGCAGAACTTTCCTCAAACGGAGATACAACAACAAGAAGAAAAGAAGCGGAAAAAGCGGATGAAGTACTAGGGGTAAAAAAACGTTTCAATTTGTCATTACCTGACAGAGGACTTTATTTACATGAAGATGCCATTAAGGAAGTCGTTCAGTTAATTCGAATGACGAAACCAAGTATTGTATTTTCTCCGTATGAAATTGATCGTCACCCAGATCATGGTAATTGTACAAAAATAGTTGAAGAAGCAGTTTTTTCAGCGGGCATTCGAAAATATAATGGTACTTCAAATTTTGAAGCCCATAAGGTCAAAAATGTGTTCCAATACATGATAAATGGTTTCCACAAACCGAATTTTATTGTTGATATTTCAGAAACAATACATGACAAACAATTGGCTTTAGAAGCATATGAAAGTCAATTTACACCTGGTGAATCTGGTGTAGTTACACCTTTAACAAATGACTATGTAAATAGTGTGATTGCTAGAGAAAAGATGATTGGAAAAGAAGTAGGTCTTTCTTATGGTGAAGGGTTTATAAGTAAAAAACCTCTTTTGCTAAATGCTGATTGGCTTCTTTAAGAACGAATACAGAGAAGATTAATAGGAGAGATAAAATGAAGTTAAAAATAGGGATCACATGTTATCCTACTGTTGGTGGTTCTGGGGTTATCGCTACTGAACTAGGTAAATTATTAGCGGAGCAAGGACATGAGATTCATTTTATTTCATCAAGTATGCCTTTTCGATTAAATAAAGTAAATCCAAATATTTATTATCATGCTGTAGAAGTAAATCAATACTCGGTATTTCAATACCCTCCGTATGATTTAGCTTTAGCAAGTAAAATGGCTGAAGTAGCGAATCGTGAAAAATTAGATATTCTACATGTTCATTATGCAATTCCTCATGCTGTTTGTGCTTTCTTAGCAAAACAAATGATTCATCATGAGGTGAAAATTGTTACAACATTACACGGCACGGATATTACTGTACTAGGTTATGATCCATCTTTAACAGAACTAATTAAATTTGGAATTGAAAAATCTGATGCAGTTACTGCTGTTTCGAACGATTTAATTCATCAAACAAATGAACTAGTTAGCCCAGATAAGGATATTCAAACGGTTTACAATTTCATCGATGAAAGAGTTTACTATAAACGGAATTGTCGTGCATTAAAGGCAGAGTACGGAATAAAAGAACATGAAAAAGTCATTATTCATATTTCTAATTTTAGACAAGTAAAACGGACAAAGGACGTTGTAAATGTTTTTAATTTAGTTCGAAAAGAAATCCCAGCTAAACTTCTTTTAGTTGGTGATGGGCCTGAGCTTTCGGTGCTATGTAAATTAGTAAATGAACTTGGCATAGAAAAAGATGTTTTATTTTTAGGGAAACAAGAAAATGTTGAAGAATTATTATCGATGAGTGATGTGAAATTGTTATTATCATCAAAAGAAAGCTTTGGTCTTGTACTTTTAGAAGCAATGGCATGTGGCGTACCTTGTATCGGAACAAGAATCGGTGGAATCCCTGAAGTGATTGAACATGGTGAGAATGGTTATCTTTGTGATTTAGGAGATATTGAACAAATTACGTATCACACACTAAATTTACTAAAGGATGAAGAACTTCACCAGAAAATTTCTAAACGAGCAATTGAACTAGTAAAGGAACGATTCCATTCAACTCAGATTGTTTCACAATATTTATCAATCTATAAGGATCTATTAGGACTGAATTGACCATGAATATATTTGAAAATGCGAAGCCAATTTTAACAAAGCTAATCGAAAATGGATTTGAAGCGTATTTTGTCGGAGGTTGTGTAAGAGATAAATTACTAAACAAAGAAATTGGTGATATCGATATTGCAACTTCCGCATTACCTGAAGAGGTAATGAGTATTTTCACAAAAACTGTGCCTACTGGTCTACAGCATGGCACAGTTTTAGTCATTGAGCAGAATGAGTCCTATGAAATTACTACATTTCGTACGGAATCAACTTATGAAGACTATAGAAGACCTTCGGAAGTTATTTATGTAAAATCAATCCTGGAAGATTTGAAACGAAGAGATTTTACGATGAATGCAATTGCAATGGATGTAAATGAAAACTACATTGATCCATTTAACGGTGAAGAAGCGATCAATCAGCAATTAATACAAGCTGTTGGTAATGCAAACGAAAGATTTCATGAGGATGCCCTGCGGATGATGAGGGGAATTCGTTTTGTTAGTCAGTTAGACTTTTCAATGCATAATGATACGTTTATTGCGATTCAATCTAATTGTTCATTAATCGAAAAAATTGCGACAGAAAGAATTAGTGTAGAATTTGAGAAGATGCTAACTGGAAGATCACCTAAGAAAGCCATTCAATTATGTATTGATACGAACTTAATTGAGCATTTACCAAACTTTCAAGATGGCAAACAAATTTTCACGAAAATACATACTTTGCCAATCGAAAATTTGAAGACAATTGAAGAATTCTGGGCATTGATTCTACTGATTGGAAAGTTTGATCAACCAGAGTCTATTCTCCGTAATTGGAAAATGTCGAATGAACGAATGAAACAGATTTTGAAGTTATATTTATTGTTGAAAAATGATGAGTTAGAGTGGAGTCATTCGAATTTATACAATACTGGATTAGAATATGCAATAAAGTATGAGCGATTACAAACCGTTTTAGGGAATATTGCGAATAGAAGAACGGAACAATCATTAACTGATCAATTCAATCATTTATCAATTCATTCAAAAGCTGAATTATGTTTTACAGGAAATGATTTATTAAAATGGACAAATGAAAAAGCTGGACCATGGTTAAAAGAAGTGATTGGTGAAATCGAAATGCTAATTGTAGAACAAAAATTAACAAATAACCAACCTGCGATAAAGGAGTGGTTTCAAACGTGGCATCAAAAGTAAAAGAACAAATCATACAACTATTCACCGAAAATCATGACAAGTATTTATCAGGACAATATTTAAGTGATAAATTAGGAATTTCACGTACCGCAATTTGGAAATACATGAAAGAACTACAAGAAGAAGGCATTGAAGTACAGGCTGTTCGTAAAGTTGGATATAAAATAATTGGTAAATCTGACAGGATGACTTCTACTGATATCCAACTTGGGTTAGAAACTAAAAAATTTGGTCGCCAAATAGTCTATCAAGAAGAGGTTAATTCCACTCAAATTATTGCCAGTGAATTGGTAATGAATGATGCTCCAGAAGGTACAATCGTGGTGGCTGAGAGACAATTAAAAGGTCGTGGCAGACTACAAAGAAATTGGGTCACATCAGATGGAAAGGCAATTGCAATGAGTTTGATTTTAAGACCGTCAATCTCACCTAGAGTTGCCCCGCAGCTTACTTTGCTGACAGCGGTTGCGATTGCATCTGCGATTGAAAAAGTAACGGGTATTCATCCGAATATAAAATGGCCAAATGATTTATTAATAAATAAGAAAAAGGTTTGCGGGATCCTAACAGAGATGCAAGGTGATGCAGACTGTATAAAAAGCGTCGTAATTGGGATTGGAATCAATGTTAATCAAGTTGAGAGCGACTACCCGTTAGAGCTTTCAGATATTGCAACTTCATTAAGAATTGAAAAAGGTCAACCATTTTTGCGTGCTAAATTAATTCAGGTCATTTTAGCTGAATTTGAAAAGTATTATGAAATTTTCCTAGAAAAAGGTTTTAAACCGATAAAAATTCTATGGGAAAGCTATGCGATCTCACTAGGGAAACAAATAAAAGCGACGACATTGACAGAGGAAATAATCGGTCAAGCAATTGGCATTACTGATGAAGGTCAACTTTTAATTGAAGATCCAGCTGGTGTGATCCACACAATTTATTCTGCAGATATTTCATTTAATAAATAATTCTAGTCGTTTTCTCGATAAATTGTTATAATATGGATTGAAATGGGTGGTATCCTAATAGGAACTACACCAAGCAATACACTTTATTATAAAAATGTGTCTGCCTTGATCCATTATTGGACTGGGACAGAGGAATGAGATGGTTTACAATTTTCCTTTGTTCTAATTGAGCAAAGGTTTTTTATTGTAGCCCTACTTCCTCTTCATTCAAAGGAGGAAACGAGATGAAAACAACGAAGGATTTTGTATCAATGAAGGAAAACAAGGATTCAATCGTAATGATTACAGCTTACGATTATCCATCAGCTTTATTAGCTGAAAAAAGTGAAGTGGATATGATTTTAGTAGGTGATTCACTTGGCAATGTGGTATTAGGATATGATTCAACAATCAAAGTTACGGTTGATGACATGATTCATCATTCTAAAGCTGTTAAACGCGGAGCGCAAAATACATTTATCGTAACTGATATGCCGTTTATGTCTTATCATATTTCAAAAGAGGAAGCATTAAGAAGTGCATGCAGAATCATGCAAGAAGGGGATGCGCATGCTGTAAAACTTGAAGGTGCTGATGACCATGTATTAGAAGTCATTAAAGCATTAACAGCTGCTGGTGTTCCTGTCGTTGCTCACCTTGGTTTAACGCCTCAGTCAGTAGGAGTTTTAGGTGGATATAAAGTTCAAGCACGAGATTCCGAGAGTGCAATGAAATTGTTTAATGATGCAAAAAAATGTGAAGAAGCAGGCGCATTTGCAATTGTATTAGAATGTATTCCAAAACAAATTGCAAAAGATATATCACATGATTTATCAATTCCAACGATTGGGATCGGTGCTGGTGTTGAATGTGATGGTCAAGTACTTGTTTATCATGATTTAATAACATATGGTGTTGGTAAAGTAGCAAAATTCGTTAAACAATATGCAAATGTTTCAACGACAATTGAAAATGCAATTGCAACATATGTTCAAGAAGTAAAAGCTAAACAGTTTCCAGATGATAAACATTCTTTCACTATGAAAGAAGAACAGTTAAAGGCATTATACGGGGGAAGTTCGCAATGAAGGTTTTTCATAAAATAAAAGATTTACGCGATGAACTGAAATCTCATCGAAATAGTCAAACAATCGGATTTGTTCCAACAATGGGTTATCTTCATGAAGGTCATGTAACTTTGTTAAAAGGAGCTCGAAGAAAAAATGACGTTGTTGTATTGAGTATATTTGTGAATCCAACTCAATTTGGACCAAATGAAGATTTTGATCAATATCCAAGAGACTTTGAAAGAGATGAAAAAATCGCAAGTAATGCTGGGGTCGATTACCTATTTTATCCAACAGTTGAAGAAATGTACCCAAATGAATTAAAATCTACAATGAAGGTAACGAAACGAGTTGATGTACTTTGTGGCGAAAAGAGACCAGGACACTTTGACGGAGTTGCATTAGTCGTTACTAAATTATTTAATATTGTTGGTCCAGACGATGTTTATTTTGGGTTAAAGGATGCTCAACAAGTTGCAGTGATTGAAGGCTTGATTGAAGATTATAATATTCCAGTAACTTTAAATGCAATTCCAACTGTAAGAGAAGAAGATGGTTTAGCAAAAAGTTCTAGAAATATTTATTTAAGTGAAAAAGAACGTTTAGAAGCTCCTACCTTATATAAAAGCTTACAAAAGGCTGTAGAGGATATTAAAAATGGAGAGCATAAAGTAGAGCATCTAATTGAACAAATTGCTCAAACAATAAAAACAAAAACGTCTGGCACGATTGATTATATAAATGTTTATTCATATCCTAATTTAGAAAAAATAGATACAATCAATGGAAAAATCATCATAGCAATTGCTGTGAAATTTTCAAATGCACGTTTAATTGATAATATAATCGTTGATATTTGATCGTATGTAGGGGGAAAAATAGATGATTCGTACAATGATGAGAGCAAAACTTCATAGAGCGACTGTTACAGAAGCAAATTTAAATTATGTTGGTAGTATTACAATTGATGAAAATTTAATGGATGCAGTGGATGTTCGTGAAAATGAAAAAGTACAAATTGTAAATAACAATAATGGTGCTCGACTTGAAACTTACGTAATCCCAGGAAAACGTGGAAGTGGAGTCATTTGTTTAAATGGTGCGGCAGCTAGACTTGTTCAAGAAGGCGACAAAGTAATCATTATTGCTTACGGTCAAGTTGAAGAAGAAATGCTTGAACAGCATGTACCAAATATTGCAATTTTAAATGATAACAATGAAATTGTCGAAATGATTGGTAAAGAAATAGCAGGGACAATTAAGTAATGGAAATCCCCTCTTTTTAGGGGATTTTTTTGTATTGTTTAATTTGTTTTATGCAAAATAATCACAATAGAGAAAATGGAGGTGGCAAAAAATGAATAAGTTTGTTGTAGTTGATCTTGAGACGACAGGTAACAACAGTAGAGGTCAAGATCGAATTATTCAAATTGCAGCCTTTGTACTTGAGAACGGTGAAGTAATAGAACAGTTTTCTAGTTTTATCAATCCGCTTATTGAAATTCCAACCTTTATCAGTGAATTAACAGGAATACATAAAGATATGGTGTCACATGCACCACAGTTTGAACAAATTGCAGAAGAATTATATCCAATTTTTGAGGATGCATACTTTGTAGCTCATAATGTTCATTTTGACTTAACATTTTTACAAAAAGAATTCGAACGGGTTGGACTCCCAAAGATTCATCCTTTATCAATTGATACAGTTGAATTGACAAGAATTTTATATCCAACATTATCAAGCTATAAGCTGTCAGATTTAGCAAAAGTATTTCAAATTGAACATGAAAATCCACATCAAGCAGATAGTGATGCTGAAGTAACAGCTGAATTATTAACGATTTTACTTAATAAGCTTGAAAGTTTACCATATGCTTCATTAAAAATACTTGAAAACTTAAGTAAAAGCTTTAAAAGTGACATTACATACTATATTTCAGATTTAATACAAAAAAAATCAGAGTCTAATAAAAGAGAAGAACAAATAGAAGAATTTAGAAGAGTCGCGATTAAAAAAAGTAATTTTAGTTTACCTCAGGAAGAAGAGGACTTTGTTGAGTTCAAAGAATACCTGGAGCGCGACTTAAACCAGCGAATGGAAGTTGAAATGCCTACTTTTCATAAAAGAGAAGAGCAGATTTCCTATATGCAGGATGTTTTTGAAGCCTTTGAATCCAAAAAGATTCTTTTATCTGAGGCAAGCACAGGTGTAGGTAAAACCTTTGGTTATTTAATCCCGTCAGCTTTTTTCTCAAAACAATTTGGTAAGCAAGTCATCATTAGTACGAGTACAATTTCATTACAAAAACAAATGACAAAAAAACATTTGCCAACTGTTGAAACATTATTGCCTTTTCAATTAAAAGTGGCTTCAATCCAAAGCAAAAAAAATTATCTTTGTTTGCAAAAATTTGAATATGTGATTGACGAATTTGATGATAATTACGATAGTATTTTATCGAAAGCAATGATTTGTGTTTGGCTAACTGAAACAGAAAGCGGAGAACTAGACGAGCTTTCCTTGCCATCTGGTGGGATTCATTTATGGGAACGAGTGTGCTGCAATGACGAAAGTGAAAATAAAAGGTCAAACCCATGGTTTCATAAATGTTTTTATCAAAGAGCTAAAAATCAATTGATGCTTGCTGATTTAATTATTACAAATCATGCTTATTTATTATCAACTTTAAAAAATAAAGAACATTTATTAAACACGGTTAAAAACATCGTAATAGATGAGGCACATTCTCTAGAAGAAACATCGTCGAAAACTTTTGGGACCACATTTTCATGCTTAAAATATTATCAATATTTGAGCAGATTAAGTACATCAGATGGTAACGAACTTGTTCATAGATTATATAAGCTTGATGAATCGAACGAAAATAGAGTGAAATGGTGGAAAAAAATAGACCATTACATAAAAGAAATAAAATATGAATCAGATGAACTATTCAGGTTACTGAGAGATTTCACCTTATCGAAGCAAAATGAATTTGATAAAGACAATATAAGACAATCACTTACGTTAAATCGTAATAATACTTCTAGCCAAAACTGGAAGGTCATTATTGAATGTGCGAATCGATTAGTTCATACGAATAATTCTTTATTTAAAGAATGTGAGCAATACTTTAAACTGACTAGTGATTTAAAAGCTAATTCATTTCAAAAAGCAATGATCAATGAATTTAAAATGATTATTGATAATTTATATTTGATGAAAAATGGCTTACAAGAAATTCTTTTCGATCAAAACGAACAGTTTATTAGATGGATGGATACGGAATCAAAAGGTTCATTCCATACGACAATGTTATATAGTGAAAAAGTAAACAATGCAGACTTAATTAACAAGTTTTTAATTAAAGAACGTGATTCAATTATATTTACATCTGCAACAATGAGTTTAAAAAATTCATTTGATTATATGAAGTCAACGTTAGGATTACCTGAAGAGAATGTGATAGAAAAAATCTATCCAGTTCCATTAGATTTTCAACAAGGTATGAAGGTGTATATACCTACTGATTTAAAGGGAATTAAAGATATTTCCATAGAAGACTATGCGCTTCAAACCGCAAATGCAATTAGCAAAATAGCTAATAAAATAAAAGGAAGAACATTAGTTTTATTTACAGCTTTTGACTTGTTAAAACAAACCTATGATCATTTGGTGGATTCAATTCAAGCAACTGTTTTAGCACAAGGTTTCTCTCAAGGTGGAAAGCAAAGGTTAATTAAACAGTTTTTACAATCAAAACAAACAATTTTATTAGGTACAAACACATTTTGGGAAGGAATTGACCTGCCAAATGAAGAATTAGATTGTTTAATCATTGTACGCTTGCCTTTTACGAATCCTGAAAAACCTATGTTTATTGCGAAATCAAATTTAATAAAGAAAGCTGGTGAAAATTCGTTTTCGAATTTAGCTCTACCACTCGCTGTATTTAAATTTAGACAAGGCTATGGACGTTTAATTCGTAATGAAAAAGATCAAGGGTCGTTATTTGTTTTGGATAATCGTATTATCAATGCAAATTATGGAGAAGAATTTTTGAAGCTTATTCCTGAAAATAAAATCAAAATCAATACAATTGATGAACTATTAAACGATTTTTAGACATTTTTAAACAATTAGCATGAGAATATAGGGGAATCAGTTATTTCGTGTGGTATAATGACAATATTGTGATGTATATCCATATACATTTTTAGGAGGAGCAACATGAATACAAAGATTGAAGTGTTATCAACAACAAAGATTGAATATACAAAGGAACTTTATAAAATTGTTGATAGTTTAAATCGAACATTAAAAGAACAGGATTTAATGTTTGGTCTTGCACTTGATAAAGAAAATCCAGAAAACGCAGTGTTTACAATTTATCGAACTTAAATGAGGTATATATGAAAAAATGGTTAATCATCCTTGGATTAGGCATCGTATTTCTAGCTTTATTTTTTATTTCAACTTACCAGTCTTCTTTATCACCATTAAATGATGATAAAAAGAAAGCAGTAGAGCTTGCAGTTAAGCAAGGCTATATAAAAACTGTTGCTAGTTCTGATTACTATCATGGTAAAGAGCAAGCAATTGTTTTAACAGGTAAAGATGATACAAATAATGAAATAATTGCTTGGGTACAGGATGGAAATATTATCGCTAGGAAAAAAAGTGAAGGCTTAACAAAACAAGAAATTATAGAAAAAGTAACGAATGAACGAGACCCAAAAGAAATACATAAAGTTAAGTTAGGAATAGAGAACAAAATTCCATTATGGGAAGTAGTATATATAGATAAACAAGGGCGTTTTAATTTTTATTATGCTGCTTTTGAAAATGGTGAGCTTTTAAAACGTTATAGTATCTAGGGGGAAGAAATGATGAAACTAGCAAAAAGAGTAAGCGCGTTAACACCATCGACAACACTAGCTATTACAGCAAAAGCAAAGGAAATGAAAGATAGAGGAATCGATGTAATTGGTTTAGGGGCAGGAGAACCAGACTTTAATACACCAACTGCAATTATTGATGAAGCATACGCAGCAATGATGAACGGCCAAACAAAGTATACGCCATCAAACGGACTTCCTACACTTCGAAAAGCAATTTGTGATAAATTACAAAACGATCAAGGAATAAGCTATTCGCCAGCTGAAGTTGTCGTAACGAATGGTGCAAAACATGCATTATATACATTGTTTCAAGCAATTTTAGATCCAGGCAATGAAGTGATTATTCCAACTCCTTATTGGGTAAGTTATCCTGAACAAGTAATTCTTGCTGAAGGTGTACCTGTTTTTATTGAAGGGTATGAGCATCAACAATTTAAAGTAACGCCTGAACAAATCGAGGCTGCAATTACTGAAAATACGAAAGCAATTATTATAAACTCACCAAGTAATCCTACGGGTATGATTTATACTGAACAAGAATTAAGAGAAATTGGTGAAGTTTGTTTAAAACATGATATTTTAATCGTTTCTGACGAGATTTATGAAAAATTAGTCTACGATGGTGCAAAACATGTATCAATTGCACAATTAAGCCCTGAATTTAAAGAGCAAACAATTATTATTAATGGTGTATCAAAATCTCACTCAATGACGGGATGGAGAATTGGATATGCAGTTGGTAATAAAGACATTATTAACGCGATGACAAATCTTGCAAGTCATTCAACATCAAATCCAACAACTATGGCACAAATTGCTACAATTAAAGCTTACGAAATGGGAGATGCTCCTGTTGAAGAAATGAGAGTAGCATTTGAAGATCGCTTAAATAAAACATACGATAGACTTGTAACGATTCCAGGTTTCACATGTGTAAAACCAAATGGTGCATTTTATTTATTCCCAAATGTTACAGAGGCTGCTAAAATGGCAGGATTCAACAATGTTGATGATTTTGTGACAGAATTACTTGAAAAAGCAAGTGTAGCTGTAATCCCTGGATCTGGTTTTGGCTCACCTGAAAATATTCGCTTATCTTATGCAACTTCACAAGAACAACTGGATAAAGCGCTAGAACGAATTGAGCAATTTATGAAAGCGAGTATCCCTAGCTAACTTTTGGTCTGAATTACAATCACAAGTTTTATCGTTGTTTACTAAAGTGAGTAGATACTGAAGAAAATTCTGTTGCTAAGACTAATTAAAAATTGTTTTTAACGAGTCTGATAAAATTGATATTCCATAATATAAAGCTAAGCAAATGCTTAGCTTTTCTCTTTTTAAGAGGTATTACAAGTTAATTTTTTCATTTTTTACTATTCATCCGAGAATCTTTCTGTCATATTTTATCAGTTAACGTTGATATAGAGAGATTTGAAGGGTATAATGAATATGTTTATAGGAATATTTACATTATTTATACATATGTTTTGGAGGGTTATTTTTGAAAACGACAATATCACAAGTACATAAATATGTTGATCAAACAGTTACAATCGGAGCTTGGTTAGCAAATAAACGCTCAAGCGGAAAAATCGCATTTTTACAACTTCGAGACGGTTCAGGTTTCATTCAAGGGGTTGTAGTAAAAGAAGAAGTTGGAGAAGAAATTTTCCAAAAAGCAAAAGCACTTACACAAGAAACTTCACTTTATGTAACTGGTACAGTACGTAAAGATGAGCGTTCACCATTAGGTTTTGAATTAAATGTAACGGATGTAGAAGTAATCCATGAATCAGTAGATTTTCCAATTACACCAAAAGAGCATGGTACAGAGTTTTTAATGGATAACCGTCATTTATGGTTACGTTCTCGTAGACAACATGCTGTAATGAAAATTCGTAATGAAATTATTCGTGCTACTTATGAGTTTTTCAATGAAAATGGATTTGTTAAGGTTGATCCACCAATTTTAACTGGAAGTGCTCCAGAAGGAACAACTGAATTGTTCCACACTAAATATTTCGATGAAGATGCATATCTTTCTCAAAGTGGTCAGCTTTATATGGAAGCTGCTGCAATGGCACTTGGAAAAGTATTTTCATTTGGACCTACTTTCCGTGCAGAAAAATCTAAAACACGCCGTCATTTAATTGAGTTTTGGATGATTGAACCAGAAATGGCATTCATGGACCATGAAGATAACTTAGTAGTACAAGAAAATTATGTTTCACATTTAGCGCAATCAGTTCTAAAAAATTGTCAATTAGAGTTAAAGACATTAGGTCGTGACGTTGCGAAATTAGAAAATATTAAAGCACCATTCCCTAGAATTTCATATGATGATGCAATTAAGTTCTTAAATGAAAAAGGATTTGACGATATTACTTGGGGTGACGATTTCGGTGCGCCACATGAAACTGCAATTGCAGAAAGCTTTGATAAGCCTGTATTCATTACAAAATATCCAGCGAAAATTAAATCATTCTATATGAAACCAGATCCAACAAATCCAGAAGTAGTACTATGTGCGGATTTAATTGCTCCTGAAGGATATGGAGAAATCATTGGTGGTTCAGAACGTATTGATGATTATGAATTATTAGCAAAACGTTGTGAAGAGCATGGTTTAACTTCAGACGCTTACAAGTGGTACATGGAACTTCGTCAATACGGATCAGTTCCTCACTCAGGATTCGGACTAGGCTTAGAACGTACTGTAGCATGGTTATCAGGCGTTGAACACGTTCGTGAAGCTATTCCATTCCCACGTCTATTAAACCGTTTATACCCATAATAAATCGATTTTTAGATGGTTTTTTAAAGGAATATTAGATAAACTAAAGAAGAGGTATGGTTCTCATACCTCTTTTTGTTTTTCACTGAATTGGAGATTCATTACAGTTTATTTCTATTATGTAAACATGCTATACTATGCTAGAGGTGTTCGAAGTGAATAATAATAGCATTATAAATTGGATTGAATTTGGAAACTTAAGTATTCCAAATATTCTTCTTAGCAAATACTCATCATTAAACATGAATGAAGAAGAGCTAGTCATGATTCTACAAATTTTTTCTTTTCAACAAAAAGGTCATACGTTTCCAACACCTTCTCAATTAGCAGAGATTATGTCATTAAACGATCAAAAATGTATGGAAGTCATACGTCAGTTATTAAAAAAAGGTTTAATAGAAATCGTTGAACAAAAAGATGAAAGAAATTTACGATCGGAAGCTTATTCTTTATCACCTTTATGGATAAAATTGATTGAATCAACAGAAGAAAAACAGCCGAGTGTAGAACCAATAAATCATATTCCGTCAATTATAGAGCAAAATGAAGAATCTACTTATGCAGTATTTGAAAAAGAATTTGGTAGACTATTATCTCCATTTGAAATTGAAACATTAACAATGTGGATGGATCAAGATGAACATGACGAAAAATTAATTAAAGCTGCTTTAAAAGAAGCAGTAATTAGTGGAAAATTAAACTTTCGTTATATAGACCGAATTCTTTTTGAATGGAAAAAGAATGGAATTAAACAAGTTGAGCAAGCCATTAATTACAGTAAACATTTTAGAAAAAAAGATCCACAATCTCAAAACAAAGAGCAAACTGAAACAAAATATACAGGTGCTATTCCTTTTTATAATTGGCTAGAAAAGTAAAGCGAGGACATGCTCCTCGCTTTTGTTAGTAAGGAGTGTAGGAATGTTAAACAAACAACAAATTTCCGAGGTTTTAAATACAATGGGTGATATGTTCCCAGATGTGCATTGTGAACTAAATCATAAGAATCCATTTGAACTAGTTATTGCGGTTGCTTTATCAGCCCAGTGTACAGATGTGTTAGTCAATAAAGTTACAAAAACACTTTTTGAGAAATATAAAACACCACAAGATTATTTAAATGTCACATTAGAAGAACTGCAAAATGATATTAGATCAATTGGACTTTTTCGTAATAAAGCAAAAAATATACAAAAGCTTAGTGACATGATTCTTACTGAATTTAACGGTGAAGTACCAAGAACAAGGGACGAGTTAATCAAATTACCTGGGGTAGGTAGAAAAACTGCAAATGTAGTTATGTCTGTAGCGTTTAATATCCCTGCAATAGCAGTAGATACTCATGTTGAGCGTGTTTCTAAACGCTTAGCAATCTGTCGATGGAAGGACTCTGTACTAGAAGTTGAACAAACATTAATGAACAAAGTACCAAAAGAAGAGTGGGGAGTTACACATCATCGATTAATTTTCTTTGGACGTTATCATTGCAAGGCGCAAAGACCGCAATGTGAAACATGTCCACTTCTTGATATTTGTAGAGAAGGTAAAAAACGAATGAAAGTGAAGAAAGCAATATGAGTAGAATTCATGAAAATTTTTTAAAATCGCCATTTTATATGGAAGGTAATAATGAGATAGAGCATGATTCAATCATGATAAAAAATAAACCTTTTTCCTACGAAAGTCTTCATCTTTTAGAAGAAAACTCCATAAGCTCCCAAGAAGTTCGTGATGAAATCATTCAAGATATGTTTATGCAATGGAAAGAGGAATCTGAGCTACTGTCAGGCTATTTTAGGATGCGAAATCGCAAAGTGGCATTAGAACCAATGTTAAGAGGTTTAGCCAACTTTATCTCGATTACTACTTGGTTAAACGGTAAAATTTTAACGAATATAAATGATGTGTTAATTGAACTAGACTCATTAACTATTAAACCAATCAACTTGAAAGAAAGAATTAGTTTCGTTATTAAGCAACCAGATCACTACCACTCATTTATTCAAATATCTGGTTTATATACAGAATTAGAAAAGTTGTATTATAAACAAAAAATAACCTCCTCAAAATGAGGAGGTTTTTATTATGCTGTAATTTTGTTATAACGATAATTTGAAGTATTATACGATGTTGGATTTGTGATAATGCCATTATTATCAGTTGGTTTAGTAGGATCAGGTATCACTGGATTACCATCTTCATCAGTTTCACCGTCGCCACCATCTCCATTACCGTTACCATTGCCGTTACCGTTACCATTGCCGTTACCGTTACCATTACCGTTGCCATTACCATTGCCGTTACCATTACCATTGCCATTACCATTACCATTATCACCTTCATCAGGTGGAGTGACAGGTTCCTCAGTTGTTGATAAATCAACAGTTACTGTAACTGGATTACTCTTACCTACATCACTTGTAGCGACAATCGAAATTTTTACAATATCACCAGGAACAATTCCGTTAATACTTGTTGCTGTTCCTTGTATTTTTTGTGTTTGTGCTTTTTTGCCATTTACGTCATAACTTACTTCAAACGAAGTCGATGGAAGTAACTCAGGAGCGTATTGCCAGTTTAAAGAAATATTACTTGTAACAGGATCATAATTTGCTGTTACGTTTTTTACAGGATCTAGTTTGATATCTTGTGGAATATCATCCATTTTTTCGCCTTTAATATATAATTCATCACGATTTTCAACTACTGAACTTGGTTTTTCGAATTTAGAATTCATATCCCCAGTAGCAGCTAGCATATCTCTTGCGATGTATTTTGCAATATTTGTAGATGATTTACCTAAATAATGATCTTTTTTATTTTTCTCATATCCTGTCCAAACAGAAACTGTTACGTCAGGTGAAAAACCAACAAACCAACTATCACGTGTTGCATTATCAGGGAAGCCATATTTTTGTTTTACTTCAGTTGGGTAATTTGTTGTCCCTGTTTTACCAGCCATATCTAAGCCAGGTACGTTTGCTCTACCACCTGTACCAAGAGGGGATTTAACAACATCACGTAGCATATCTGTCACCATATAAGCTGTATAATCACTCATTGCTTGCTTTGGTTCTGGTGTTAATACTTTTTCTGTTTTATCTTGATAAATGATTTTTGTAACTGCATGAGGTTTAATATAAACCCCGCCATTACCAAAGGCTGCATAAGCACCAGCCATTTCCATCGGAGACACGCCTGTAAATCCTCCGATAGAGTATGATTCATAAATATCTTTTGGTAAGTCTAGACCTAAACCAACTCCAAATTCACGAGAACGATCTAATCCTACTTCTTGCATTGTTTTTAATGCAGGGATGTTTCTTGAGTCTGCTAATGCATATCGAATTGAAATTTTCCCTTTATAACGTTTATCCCAGTTACTAATTGGCACACCTTCAGAATATTGATAAGGCTCATCAACAATTTGATGGAAAGTAGACCATTTTAAGTATTGAATAGCTGGGCCATAATCTAATACTGGTTTGATTGAAGAACCAGGCTGTCTTTTGATATCTTTAGCAAAGTTGATTCCGCCAGTTGTTGTATTTCTACCTGCACCAACTGCTCGAATTTCACCAGTTTTCGTATCTGTTAAAACGAAACCAGTTTGGAATTCATCACTTGGATAAAACTCTTTACCACGATTGATAATTTCATCAGCTTTTTGTTGTGCTTTTGGATCAATCGTTGTTTCAATTGTTAATCCATCAGTATAAACATTTGCATCGCCATTTTTTTCAACTTCATCAATTACTACATCTAAAAATGCTTGATACTTAGTACGTTCTGGCTGCGACACCTTAACGATACTTTTCATTGAAACTGCTTTTGCCTTCGTATATTCCTCTTCTGATATATACTTATACTTTTTCATTTGGCTTAGTACGATATTTCTTCTGTTTTCAGATGCAACAGGATGTTTAGCTGGGTTAAAATTATTTGGGCTTTGAACCATTCCAGCTAGGATTGCTGCTTCGGGTAATGTAATTTTAGACAAGTCTTTACTAAAATAAGTTTCACTAGCCTTTGCAATACCATAAACACCACGACCGTTTAAGCCGTTTGAGAAATAAACTTTATTTAAATACATTTCTAATATTTGTTGTTTAGAATACTTTTGTTCTAATTGAAAAGCTAAATACCATTCTTGTACTTTACGTTTAATTGTTTTTTCAGGTGATAAAAATGAATTTTTTACAACTTGTTGCGTAATTGTACTACCACCTTGAGAACCGAATCCGCCAGTAATATTAGCTAAAACTGCACCGAACACTCGACGAATATCTACACCTTTATGCTTAAAGAATCGAACATCTTCAGTTGCGATAAAAGCATCTTGAACCACTGTTGGAATCTCATTATAGGAAATTTTAGTCCTTTGTTCAGTACCTAATTCTGCAAATACATTTCCATCTTTATCTAATACTGTTGAGGATAGTGGGTCTTTTAATTTTGATTCATCTAAATCTGGTGCGCCACTAACTAAATAATAAAAACCACCGACACCAGCAAGTATACAAATGACTGCAACTGTCAATATTGATAAAGTGATTTTTTTCCATAAACCTTCACGTTTCTTTGTCGTACCTTTAGTAGGCTTCTCCATACGTTTACGTTCTTCTCGTGAACGATATTCTTTTGCCATCTTAATTTCTCCTGCCTTTCAAAAATGAACCTTAATCTTGATGTCAATAAATCATGATAAGTTTAATAAAGTTCATCAATACAATTTAAGTAAGGAACAATAATGGGGTAACTAGTTTTAAGCAATGTTCCAAACTGTCTGCATTCTTCTATAGATATTGACTTTCTTCCGCCTTGTTGCTGCCTTTGCCAAAAGGTAAGAATATCGGAAGCTTTTATAAAATAAAGTTCATTATATAATGAAAATTTTATAATGACAAACGATATTCCACCATGAATCATCACATTTTCCATATGCTGTATCTGGTGTAAGTGGAAATTTTGTAAAGGGAAGCTAGTCTTGTTGTTAGTTTCTTTCGCTTCAAAGTCAATATACTTTCCTTTATAAATGCCATTATAATCAGTAGTTGATGCTTGCTTAAAATAGGCCTCTCGAATAACTGCTGCACTTCTTTTTGGATAATCTACTTTTACTATTTGTACTGGTGTTGGTTTTTTATGTATGTTTGCAATATTATTTGCTAAATAATACGTATTAGTGGCATTTAAATCTTCCTCAAGAGACATTCCTCGATTACTATAAGTATTTCCTGATTTTGAAATGAATTCATTGTTTTTTAGAATATTATTTTTTCGATTAGGATATTTTATTGTCATTTAAACCAACTCCGCCTTAAAATACATACAAATGTATTATAGCACTAAAACAGACGTTCGTGTAATAATAACCATGAATGCAAAAGGGTGATCAAATGATCCTGCATCACGATAGCTGGAAGGAATATATAAACCAAAGAAGGAAAGAACATAGTTTAAATCGAAATGAAAATGAATTAATTGAATTGATCAAGCACGAAACGATTCGAAATAACAGCGATAATATCTCAAGAACGATCGCATATCAAAATTATTATTTCAGAATGAATGCTATTCAATGGGCTTTTTTAGCTAGTATGGTTTCTCGTAATGCAGGTTATAACATGACGGATCTTGAAAATCAAAATTTTATTAATGGACTCAGTTTAAAACAAAGAAAGCAATTATTTTTAACTTACGAAAGGGCTAATTGGATCATTTTTTCTGATGCTTTTCCTCAATTATTATTATTTGAGTTCTCAGTAAAACAAAATAAACCATTATTTTATTTACTCAAGCATTTTTCCGTCTCAAGTTTTATGGAAATTGAATGGGAGAAATATTGGACAAATCGCGATTATGTACGATTGGTTTATTCACTCATCATTAATGAACAAAATATGATTGAAAAACCAGTTATCCAAGATGATTATTTTAAACATGAAGTGTTTGATACCTTGTCGTTTAAACTTCAAGAGCAATTAAAATTAAGTAGCGTGATTTTTCCCAATTTATTAGGTGAAGTATATGGAATGTCTATTTTCCAATTTCAAGAACTGAATAAGAGAATCCAAATAGGAAAACAATTATATTCAATATTATTTCATGAAGATCTACATCATCATTTTTGCGAATTTGCAAAACAAGTAACTCATTCGGGGAGTAGAAATGATTATGAAGAATTAGTGGGATTTGCAAAATCAAATAATCCAAAATTAAGGGACGTGTATCCTATTATCCCTCATAAAAGAACAAAATCATTTGACTGGTATAGTTCTACTGTATTTCAACCGGAATGGTATAAAAAAGAGCATTATTCTGATCAATATATATTTAAAGAAACGTTTTTAATGAAACAAGAGCTGATGATGTCACTATTAAAGATGAAATCATTGTTCCAATAAAAGAAGTTAGCAGAAACATGCTAACTTCTTTTTTGTTTACAACTTCTCTACGAGGTCATAAGGCCAAGTCAGATGTTGGCTATAGAGAACCTTATCTGTTTGGAATTATGCCTATTGGACTAAACAATAACCAGCACAACTTATGTTGCAGGGAAATTTGGTCCCTCAATTTTCGGATTACCTGTTCCTTGGGATTTACTTTTTTCTTGTTTCTTCTTTTTTACATTTTTATTTTTTGCCATATGTAACACCTCCCATTTATACCTTTCCCAAAACATTAATTAGTTACAATTCTTTTTGTCGAATATGAAGATGAAAATAGAAAAATTCACTTTGTTTAGCGAAAAAGTACTAGTTTTGTCAACGTAGAAGGAGGTGAAGTTTGACTCGTTGAATACTTGTTATATAGGAATATTGGTGTACAAAAGATGAAGAGGAGTTGAACTGTATGGAGGTAATTCAAAAAGAAGAATTTTTTCGAGCAATTGATGAATTTTTAAATGAGGTTGAATTTATTGAACACTCTTTAGCTTCTAGAATGAGTCAAAAATGTGAAGAAGAAAAAAATTCGCTTTTAAATAAGGTTCAGTCTACTACGGTACATCTTCACCATTTTGAAAAGAAAGTTAATCAAGCCAGTGAAGGTGGAGGATGGATTTCTACACCATTATTAGGAAGGAAGTTAGCGTTTATTTAACAATTGAATTAATATATAAAATAAAGAGATACACATTTACAATCATTGTGAAGGTGTATCTCTTTATTTATATTTAATTTTAATGGCCAATTAATTTGGCTTATTTGCACCAGACAATTCAAGTTCTTTAATTAATGCTCTATAATGTTGAAACGTAACTTCACCATTCAGGTAATTTTGTTGTAAGAAATCCATTAATTGATTAAGATCAGATGGTTCAAAACTTTTTAAAGAAATAAACTTGTTCTTCAATTCTAGCAATGTTTGCATAACTTGCCCCATCATGTAGACCTAATGAAATTAATCTTTCTTTTCGAATATGATTTAATTTCTCTGGTGAAATCATTAACCCAAAGCAACGTTCTTTTGGAACTTTATATAATTGCTCAGGAGGATCTACCTCAGGTACTAACGGTACATTTGCGACCTTTAAGCCTTTATGAGCTAAGTATTGAGATAAAGGTGTTTTCGAAGTTCTTGATACACCAATTAATACAATATCAGCTTTTTCAATCCCTCTAGGGTCTCTTCCATCATCATACTTCACTGCAAATTCAATTGCTTCGATTCGTTGGAAATAATCCTCATCTAATTTTCGGACAACACCTGGTTCATTTTTTGGCTCCATTTTGTTAATTGACGCAATCGTATCAATTAGTGGACCAATTAAGTCATATACAATGACACCAGCTTTTTTCGATTCTTCAAGAATTGCATTTCTCATGTCTGGTTTTACCAATGTAAAAACAATAATTCCGTTATTCTCTTTTGCTACTTGAACGATTTCAATAAGTGTTGCTACATCCTCAACATAAGGTACGCGTCTAATTTCAAATTTATAATGAAATTGACTGATAGCTGCTTTAACGACGTGCTCCGCTGTTTCACCAACTGAATCAGATACAACATAAACGATTGAATTCCCCATATGTTCACCTCTTAATTTTACTAAAACATGTCATTGTTCATTAAGTCTACGATCGCACGAGTAAAATTTGTTTTTGTAAATCGACCAATTACCTCAAGTCCATGTTCACTTTCACGAACAACTGGGACAGCATCAATTTGTTTCTCAATTAAACTCTTTGCTACGTTATAGATTGTATCATCTTTATAGCAAATTGTAATGTTTGGCATTCTAGTCATAATAATATCAACTGGCAATGTATGCAGGTCCTTATTACCTATACTTGCTCTTAGTAAATCTTTTCTAGATAATACACCCGTTAATACCGTATTTTGATCGACAACAAACAAAGTACCTACATCCTCAAGAAACATTGTAACAATTGCATCATACACCGAAGAACTTCTATCTACTACAACTGGTATTGCCTGAAAATCTTTCACGCTCAATTCTTTGATTTTCTCAATAATTTGAGCACCACTCGTTCTTCCTGTGTAATAATAACCTACTCGTGGCCTTGCCTCTAAAAATCCAGTCATAGTAAGAATTGCTAAGTCAGGGCGAAGCGTTGCTCGAGTTAGTGCGAGCCTATCTGCAATATGTTCTCCTGTAATCGGCCCATTTGATTTTACAATTTCAAGAATTTGAGTTTGTCTTTTTGTCAGTTCGATGTTCCTCACCCCTACCGTTCCAATATGCTATACTCTCTAACTAAATATTATATACTATTTTTACAATTTACAAAAGAAAGAAGGAAATAGTTAGCCTATTTCCTTCTTCAAGTTATTCCGAATTCTTATCCTGTTTTAAAAAACTATCCATTGCCTTCAATTGCTCTAAAAATTTACGGGATTTTAAATAAATCCCACTATACTCATCATAATATGAAAACAATATTTGTTGTATTACCTTTTTAGTCTGTTCACTAACTTCGATTTTACCTAGTCGGTTTACATCAAAATGATAAAACAATCTCATTAGTTTGACAGACTTTTCAGTTATGGAAAATGCATATGGATCAGTATGTTTACAACGCTGACACAAAAATCCACCATCTTTCACAGAGAAAGCTACAAATATATTTTCATTGGCACTACATTTGCAGTTGATACAATAATCAAAGAATGGATGATAACCTAAAACTGGTATCATTTTTGTCATATATAAATAAGTTAACGCCTCTGCATCTGCACCATCGTTCATACGCTGAAGAAGTTGGAGGATTAACTCGAATAAATACGGATTATTCTTTTTCTCTTCAACTGCTTTATCAGTTAATTCAACAATTATCGAAGCGTAGGAAGTAGCGATCAAATCTTCCCTCAAATCTCTAAATGAATCGATTAACTCACCTTGACTTAACGTACCTAATCCAGACCCTTTTTGAATTAGATATGAACCATATGTAAAGAGTTGTGTAACAGAAGCAAGCCGACTATTTGTCTTCTTAGCTCCTCTTGCCACAACTCCAATCTTACCTAATTCTCTAGTCAGGAGAGTAATAATTACATTTGATTCTCCATAAGGATTAGCACGTAAAACTATCCCTTCTACTCGTTGTAACAATACAACTCACCATCCAATTGGATGAAGGTTACGTATGTAGGGAATCAATATCAGCTATTTCTTCATCAATGTAACTTTTCTGTTCCACATGTTCCTGTTCAAGCTGCTTAAATATTAAATACGTCTCAACATTTCCAGTTTTAGAAAAGACATCCCAGGTAAAATTCAACATTGAGAAACCACCTTTCAAGAATAGCTACAACTCATTGCTCATTACCTATTAGCCAAATACTACTTTCCCTGCTTACTTATAATGTGACCTTCTCTCCCAGTTTTCATGTGCACAAAATTTATAAAAATTACAAATAAAACTCTTGCAAAACCATAAAAAGTGTGCATTAAAAAATCAATTTGACAAGAGTCAGAGAACTTATTAGAGTGCAGTGCAAGAACGTTTATGTTGATGCTTCTTCTATTTATTTCTCCTTAACTTGTCCACTATTGTATCAAAAAAGGGAATCGCTAAGATCTCAATTCCCTTTAACTTACTTGATTAATATTCGTCCTCACGGAAACCTAAATCTCTTAAGTGAGCCATTTTGTTACGCCAGTCTTTTTGAACTTTTACCCAAAGCTCAAGGAATACTTTTGTATCCAGTAAATTTTGTATGTCTAATCTAGCACGTTTGCCAACCTCTTTTAACATGCTACCTTGTTTACCGATTATAATTCCTTTTTGCGATGAACGTTCAACAACGATTGTAGCATTCACATATATAGCGTTACCTTCAGGTCTTCTTTCAATTTGTTCGATAATCACGGCAATTGAATGTGGAACTTCTTCTCTAGTTAAATGTAATACTTTTTCACGGATTAACTCCGAAATAATAAATCGTTCCGGATGGTCCGTTACTTGATTTGCAGGATAATATTGAGGTCCTTCTGGAAGATAATTTTTAACCACTTCTAGTAGACGATCCACATTATTTCCTTGAAGCGCTGAAATTGGTACGATTTCTGCAAACTCAAATAAATCTTTATACTTTGTAATGATTTTAAATAGTTCTTCTGGGTGAATTGTATCAATTTTATTAATAACTAAAATAACTGGGCTACGTGTACCTTGTAGCTTCTCGATAATAAATTCGTCTCCACGACCAAAACCTTCGTCGGCATTCACCATAAATAAAGTTGCATCAACATCCTTTATTGATTCTTGAGCCACTTTAACCATGAAATCCCCAAGTTTATGTTTCGGCTTATGAATACCTGGTGTATCAATAAAGACAATTTGTGCATCATCTTCTGTGTACACACCTTGAATTTTATTACGAGTTGTTTGAGGCTTATCACTCATTATAGCAATTTTTTGACCAACAACACGATTTAGGAACGTACTTTTCCCTACATTTGGTCTTCCTATAATTGAAACAAAGCCCGATTTATAACTTTCTTTATTCATTTAAATCCTCCGGTGTAAATGCTCCTGGCAATAATTCTTTTACTGTAGTTTCTTGGACTACTCCATTTAAGTTTGATAAATAAACAACTGTGTCTGGTTTACACAGTTCAAATAATACTTGGCGACACGCACCACATGGTGGAACCGGCCCTTTCGTATCTGCAACGACAGCAACTGCTGAAAATTCAGTAATACCATCTGAGTACGCTTTAAATAACGCAGTTCGTTCGGCACAATTTGTAAGTCCATATGATGCATTTTCAACATTACATCCATGAATGACTTGTCCATCCTTTGTAAGTAATGCCGCTCCTACTTGAAATTTTGAATAGGGTACATATGCTTTTTCTCTAGCTTTAATAGCTTCATTTATTAATGAATGTTTATCCATGTAAAAATAGCCTCCTCATATCGAGAAATTTACGAAAATCAGTGTTATTACCGTAGTATAGTAAAATAAGGAAAAAATAGCAAAAATCCTATGATGACCGAAACAAATGCCGCAACCAAAACAGCACCAGCAGCTACATCTTTAGCTTTTTTTGCCAATGGATGAATTTCTGGAGATGCTAAATCGACGACAGCTTCAACTGCAGAATTAACAAGTTCTAGCGAGATGACAATTGTGATGATTAGTAACAGAACCAACCAATCATTCCTGCTAAAATGAAAATAAGAAGCCAAAGCACTCACGATCAATGCTGCACATAAGTGAATTTTAATGTTTCTTTCCTCTTTTACCACACGAAAAATTCCACTCATTGCGTATCCAAAGGATTTTAGTAATGAAGCTCTCTTATAATCTCTCGAGTCCATATTTTTCTAAAATTTCCTTTTGTTTTGTAAACATAACTTTTTCATCAGCATCATTCATATGATCATAACCAAGTAAATGTAAGCAACCATGTACAGCTAAGAAGCCTAACTCACGTCTAAATGAGTGTCCGTACTCCTCTGCTTGTCTTTTTGTTGTAGGAATGGAGATTACAATATCACCAAGTGTTCTCGGCAAATCAACACCTACTATTTCAATTTCGCCTTCTCCTAACTCTTCCATAGGGAATGAAATCACATCTGTCGCACGATCCTTTTCACGATATTCTTTATTAATTTCGTGAATTCTTTCATCGTCTACAAACGAGATTGAGACCTCTACCTCACCACTTACCCCTTCAAATTCAAGCGCACATTCAATGAGACCTTTTAAATCTTCTTGTTGATCATCTGTTACTTCATTTGTTTCATCTATAAAGTCTATTTCTAATTGAACCATTTTCTTCACCTTATCTTTCATCTGGATACTGTATTCTAGAATGGAAGGTACCTTGTAATGTTTCACATAATGATTTTTCAATGATATGTAATTCTTTTAAATTCAATTCACACATTGCAAATTGTCCGTCATTTAAACGATCATTCATTATGATAGAAACAAGCTCTTCAATTTTTTCCATATCCGGGTCCTTTAAAGAACGTACTGCCGCTTCAACACTGTCAGCAATACCAACTATGGCAGATTCCTTCGTATGTGCTTTAGGACCTGGATAGCGGAAATCAATTTCTTTCACTTCTGGATTAGCTTCTTTTTCTTTGTAGTAAAAAAACTTTAATAAAGTTGTACCATGGTGTTCAGCTGCAATATCAATTATATCTTTTGGCAAATTATATTTTTTTAGTATTTTTACTCCATCACTTACATGACGAAAAATTATATCTTTACTTTGTAAAGGCTTAATCCGGTCATGCGGGTTATGTCCACCCATTTGATTTTCAATAAAAAATCCCGAATTGTTCGTTTTACCAATATCATGATAATACGATCCTACTCTAGCTAATAAGCCATTTGCTCCAATCGCTTCACATGCGGCTTCTGCCAGATTTGCAACCATAATACTATGATGATAAGTTCCAGGTGCTTCTAATAAAATTTTACGTAATAATGGATGATTTGGACTTCCTAACTCAACTAATTTAAATGACGAAACCATACCAAAAGAATCTTCTACAAATGGCAGGATTCCCATTGTGATCACACTAGATAAGATCCCTGAGATTAATCCCATTAATAAGTAAATGCCAATTTCCACTGAAGAATATTGTCCATTTCGAATTAACATCAATGCCGATAAAGTGGCGATATTAACTAAAGAAATAAGCACACCAGCATGGATAATCATCGAACGTTTATTTCGCTCTTCATTCAAAAATAAAACTGCAATTGAGCTAAATAATATGTAAATACCCGTTGAATAATTTATTGCACCATTCACTTCTTCATTAAACATGATACTTCCACAAATTGAAAAGATAATCGCCGTCACCATTAAATAGCGATTCCCTAATAAGAATTTAATTAACAAAGTACCAATTGCAACTGGTGCAACATATACAAGACCAGAAAACTCAATTTTTTGGAACAAACTAACAATTTTTAATATTAAAAGTGTAAAAATGACAATACCAAAGTAAGCAACGATATAGTTATTATCATTCTCTTTTAAAGACTCTGTTTGTTTTAACACAAAATAAAGCAAGACGCCTATTAACAAAATTAAACCAACATATGGCTGAACAGACTGATTGTTTTTAATCAGTCCGACTAATTTCAATTGATCATATTTCTCTTTTGTAATCGTTTCTCCAACTTTTACAAGAACCTGCCCTTGAAGAATATAGACACTATCAACAGCTTCACTTTCTAGTCGTTTGCGTTCTTTTGTTACGTCTGCATCAAAAAAATAGTTTGGGACAATTGCAAATTCCCCAATATTAATCATCGCATCTTTTAAACCGGGATTAACGCTCACATAAGACAATTCTGTTCTAAGATTTGCCCGTGCTTCTTCAATTTGATTTGTCGTTATTTCATCAGACATAACATTATTAATAGCTGTATTTAAAGAAGCCTTCGCAATATTTAATTGTTCAGTTGATGACTTCAATAAAGAACTGATTACATCGTCTTCAAAGTTTTTACGAATATCATCTGGAAGCTTTTCTTCCACTTGACTAATCTCTTTTTTGATTAACGCTTGTCCATTAATTGATTGACTACTTTTATCATTTTCGTTCGTCACTTCTTCTACAATATCAAATATAGAATTAACAATATCAATCCGATTTTGAGTGTAGTTTTCCTCATATTTATATACATCTTCAACTCTTGCTGCAGCTTCTTGTCGTTTTTTATATGTAGCAACCTTATCTTCAATTGTAATCGGAGAATAGATTGTCTGGTCTGAAATTGATAATAGATCAACATCGTATTTTATTGGTCTAACATGACTAATTAGAAGAAGAAAACTCGTTAAACCTAAAGTTATGATACAAAATAATATGACAAGTGATTGATTCTTAAATCGTTGGAGTAAAGCTTGCAAATTATTCATCATTTCCCCCTTACTAGTACTGCACCTTCGATAAAACACGAAATGACCCTAGCACTTTGTAGGGTCACTACGATTTATTCTTTTGCTACATCATAAGCTTGAATAATCTTTTGAACGAGTGGGTGACGGACTACGTCTGTCTGCTCTAGTATTGTCATCCCAATACCTTCCACACCTTTTAGAGTATGTTGAGCAGAGATTAAACCTGATTTAACTCCTTTTGGCAAATCAATTTGAGAAGGGTCTCCTGTAATGACCATTTTAGAGCCAAAACCTAAACGAGTTAAAAACATTTTCATTTGAGCCATCGTCGTATTTTGAGCTTCATCTAAAATGACAAATGCATCTTCTAATGTTCTTCCTCTCATATATGCAAGAGGTGCAATTTCAATCGTACCTCTTTCAATTAAACGTACCGTGTGTTCTTGCCCAAGTACATCGTGTAATGCATCGTACAATGGTCTTAAGTATGGATCAACTTTTTCCTTTAAATCACCTGGTAAAAATCCTAAGCTTTCACCAGCTTCAACAGCAGGTCTCGTTAAAATAATTTTACTCACTTTATTATTTTTTAATGCTTGAACAGCCATAACAACCGCAAGATATGTTTTACCTGTTCCAGCAGGACCTATACCAAATACTAAATCATTTGATTGAATGGCGCGAAGATAATGTCTTTGTCCAAAGGTTTTTACTCGTATTGCTTTCCCTTTAGAATTTTTAATAATTTCTTCGTCATACAATCTTGCAAATGATGCTAACTTTCCTTCTTTAGCCATTTGAATCGAGTAAGTAACATCTCTTGATGTAATACTCACACCATTGCGTATAACCTCTAATAACGCTTGAATAATTTGTTCAACAGTTCCTACGTCTTCACTAGCTCCAGATACTTGTACAGATTGACCACGCGTGACAATATTCACATCAAGCATATTTTCAATAATTTGTAGGTGCTTATCATTTGTGCCAAATAAGGCAATCGCTTCGTTTGGATCTTCTATTTGTTGATTTATCGTTAGTAGTTGTTCTGGCATTACTCAGTCCCCTTGAACAATAGTTTTCGTTTTCGTAATATCTTCTAAAACTTTATAATATATTCTTAAATTAACTTTACCATTGTCTAATGACTCGTGCAAAACTTTTTCTTGTAAAATTTTGGCATCCTGACTTAACTTATCCATTAAATCATTTCTACCTGTTTGTTTTCCAACATTAATTGCTTCAGCCTTTGTATAAGTTCTAACAATATCTTCACTTTCATGGATTGTTTTTTTCGTAAAATAAAGCGGTAATTTCCACTTTAAAAATTTAAATTGATACACATTATCTTCTGATTGGAAGGCTTTGTACTTATTTTTGTCAAAACCCCAGAATTTTATTTTGCTTTGGCTAGTTCCGATATAGTATCTTTTCTTCTTTTCACCTGTCAGCACTGTAAATTTAGTATTTAATGGAATACTGACAATTTCTTCTCTCCAAACTTCCCCAATTACTTTTCCAACTGCCGGGACGATAATGGGATGATCTTCAGTACCAATGATGCCCGAAACTAATACTTGACCCCTTTTTACATAATCATTTGTAGTAACTAAAGGCTTTCCTTTTTCAACGAACATACTTGTAATAACTGCTTCTTCTTTCGCTACGATATGTCTTGGTCTTATTTTTTTATCAGGCTTTGGCAAATGCTTTTCAACAACCTCGAAATGAAAGGTAGTCCCATTTAATTGAACGCCAATCCAAGTGATTGACGGATTATCATCCTGTAATTTTTTCTGTATTGTTTGAAGTTTTGGTAATGAGAATTGTGACACCCCCGTTTTGACACCAAGTGAATGTAAGTCTTTACGAAGCTTATATTCAATTTCAGGTGAGGCACCCTTCACGTCGATTCTCCAAACCATATTCGATAATAAAAATAATACGACGAGAAAGCCTACTAAACCAATGACAAATCCGAAATGCTTCCAAGCTCGTCTAATCTCAAAAGGCAAACCTTTTCTTCCTATAAAATGAACCTTGTATTCTTTTTTTCGAGGAATCTTTCTGATTCGCTTATAATCCCTTAAATCGATCGTAAAGGAAATCGAATTTGGTCCATTTTTTTTCACATTTTTTAATGGTATCCCTTTTCGCATACACTCATTTAAAAATCGTTCAGGTCCAAGTCCCATTACTTTCACTTGAACCATCCCTGTAAGATTTGCTGTCCACTGATTTTTCATGATTATCCCCCATGTTCAATTTACTGATCATGGTGTAAGTTCTAGATGCTATTCATTAATAAAATAAACGTGCTCTATTTCGCCTTCTAATAAAATTTCTTCTGGCAGCATTGTTTTCAAGACAAAATCCTTTCCTTTAATGAGAAGCTGACCTTGCTTCATCAGTAAACGGAGTTCCTTGTCTGAATAAACTAATAAACCTCTATGGTTTTCAATATAAATATGTAATTGGCCTAACATTGTAATACGCGGTAACTCAAGGAGTACATCTGGTGGTAAGTCCATCTTACTTGACATCCAGTTTTTAAAATTGTGCGCTAATCTTTTCAAGATAGACTCCTCCCCCTTTCATATCATATTTATGACTAAATTAGAGAACGTATGATACAAAAAGGGAGATGGTGGATGAAATTTAATTTAAGAGGTTACAGGAAGCATTCAAGTACCAGGAAATTTTATCATTTTGATTTGAAAATTTATTTTAGATTGAGTTAGTATGAGGTTTTATAAAACGAGCTTTTGAACGAGGGATTCATTTTTTGGGGCAAAAAAATAAACGTCTATAAATAGACGTTTATTTTAACAGACTTGCTACAGCTTTATTCACAGAAGAGCCGTCAGCTTGTCCTTTAACTTTAGGCATAACTGCACTCATTACTTTCCCCATGTCAGCTTTTGATGTAGCACCAACTTCTGAAATTGTAGCACGCACGATTTCAAGTAGTTCGTCTTCAGATAATTGTTGAGGCAAGTATTCTTCTAGAATCAGTAATTCTTGCTTTAATTTATCCACAAGGTCAGCACGACCAGCTTTTTCGAATTCCAGGAGGGAGTCTTTACGTTGTTTCACTTCACGAGTTAAAATTGTTAACTCTTGATCAGCTGACAATGTCACATTATTCCCCAAGCTAATTACTTCATTTTGCAATGATGCTTTCACCATACGGATAACATTTAACTTGTCTTTATTTTTTTCCTTCATCGCTTGTTTCATATCTGAATTCAAACGTTCGAGAAGACTCATAGTAACACCCTCTCTTAGAATTTACGTTTTCTTGCTGCCTCTGATTTTTTCTTACGTTTTACACTTGGCTTTTCATAAAATTCGCGTTTTCTTGCTTCTTGAAGCGTACCAGTTTTAGAAACTGAACGTTTAAAACGACGAAGAGCATCTTCTAAAGATTCGTTTTTACGAACGACTGTTTTAGACATCTTACTTTTCCCTCCCTCCAAGCTACCACTTACAATCAATAAAAACACTGCAAAAAAGAACACTTTTCTACATGTCTTTTACGATTATAATACATAAAGCATTGTTAGGTCAACAGGTAAATGTCAAGTTTAGACCTTAACACACCTATAATATCTGGTGCCTTTTAATAACCTTCTGTTGCAACATTCCCTTGAGCAATTGTTACACCATTACTCGTACCAATGCGTGTTGCTCCTGCTTTAACCATTTCATTCACACTAGCGATATCTCGTACGCCACCTGAAGCTTTTACACCAATATCTGGTCCAACTGTTTTTCTCATTAATGCTACATCTTCTACTGTTGCACCGCCTGTTGAAAATCCAGTTGAAGTTTTCACGAAATCCGCACCAGCTTTTACAGATAATTTTGATGCTAGCTCCTTTTCTTCATCAGTTAGTAAACTTGTCTCAATGATTACTTTGACAATTGCTTTACCTTTAGCTGCACCGACAACAGCAGCTACATCTTGTTCTACCAATTCTGCATCCTTATCTTTTAGGGCACCAATATTGATCACCATATCTATTTCGTCAGCACCATTTTCAATTGCATT
>NZ_JBALMS010000119.1:0-8959 GCF_036962205.1 Bacillus sp. JJ664
ATATAACCATGGTAATGATAAATATATTGAAAGTAATAACCACATGAACGACATCGTGTGACTAAACCAAAATTTCTTCTGAATTGTAAAATAGTATTTTCTATTTTTTTGCTTTTTAATAGGAGTAAGATTAGGCTTCATTATTCTCCCCCCATCATTCTTTTTAAACTGGAAGTGAAAAAGGTTTCATATTTTGTATAGGTATTATATCACAATAACGAAAATAATGTTAATAAAATCATTTTTTAAATAACTCCTAACAAAAACGCAATAATATCAACATAAAACAAGTTATAAATAAACATCCATTAGTACAAATAAATATACAAAAACACACAACGTTTTATTAGTATAATATTTAATATACATAATATTGTTACTAATTCTTTATTTATTGTAAGAATCTTATTGTTTCCTTTTTGCTTTCTGAAATTCATTAGTAGATTCACTTAGTTTATACATCATCTGATTTGAATTTTTCATGCCACATCAAATAATTTGTTTTAAAATACTGAAAATTATAAAATATATTAAGAACTAAACATTTAAAAATGAGGTGGTTTCAATCGAAAAGAAAATAAATTTATACTGTATTAGACACGGGGAAACGTATTTAAATCGATACAAAAGAATGCAAGGTTGGGCTGATAGCCCTTTAACGGAAGAAGGTAAGTTGGTGGCAATTGAAGCTGGCAAAAAGCTTTCTACTATACATTTCGATCGAGTATATACTAGCGATTCAGGCCGTACGGTTGAAACTGCAGAAATCCTACTTCAACAAAATCAATATAAGATACCTGCCATTCAAAAAAGAAAAGCATTCCGGGAAACATTTTTCGGTAGTTTTGAGGGAGAATTTTCGGAGATTGCGTTAGGTAAAGTAGCAAATGAACAAGGTTATGATAACTTTAAAGAAATGTTTCGAAATCATTCACTTGAAGAAATAACGAATTTCATAAAAAAATCTGATCCATATCATCATGCAGAAGATTATCACGAATTATGGGAACGATTAGAAATAGGGTTAAATGAAGTCGTATCTGAAAGCTCGAATCAAGTTGAAAATATTTTACTTGTCACTCATGGAAATATTATTAGAAATATTGTTAGAAAATTTTCCGAAGACTTAGATATTCAAGTTGAAATAAAAAACTCGAGTATCACCATACTAGAATATACAAACGATTTATATAAAGTTATTTCTTTTAATCAATAAAAAATAAAAGACGAAACATTCGTTTCGTCTTTTTGTATATTATTATTTTGCTACTTCTTTAACAATTGCAATAACCATTTCAGCAGATTTAACTAATTCTTTGATTGGCATTTTTTCATTTGTTGTGTGGATTTCTTCATAACCAATTGCTAAGTTCACAATTGGGAAGCCGTGTCCTGCAAATACATTCGCATCAGAACCACCGCCACTTTGCTGTAATGCTGGTGTACGACCAATTGCTTCAGCAGCACGTTTTGCTACTTCTACAACATGATCACCTTCACCGAATTTGAATCCTGGATACATAATTTGAACTTCAACTTCCGCACGTCCGCCCATTTCTGATGCTACATCTTCAAATGCAGCTTTCATTTTAGCAACTTGTGCTTCCATTTTCTCGCCAATTAATGAACGAGCTTCTGCAAGAATATTCACTTGATCACATACAATGTTTGTTGCACTTCCGCCTTCGAAACGACCGATATTAGCAGTTGTTTCTTCGTCAATACGACCCAATGGCATTCTAGCAATTGCTTTTGAAGCGATTGTAATTGCAGAAACACCTTTTTCTGGAGCTACACCAGCATGAGCAGTTTTCCCATAAATTGTAGCGATTACTTTCGCTTGAGTTGGAGCAGCTACAATGATATTTCCTACTTCTTCATCGCTATCTAAAGCATAGCCAAATTTAGTTGTGATTAATTTTGGATCCATTGCTTTTGCACCATGTAATCCTGATTCTTCACCAACAGAAATGATAAATTGAATTTCACCATGTTCAATATTTTGTTCCTTGATTACTTTAACCGCTTCTAAAAATGCAGCGATACCAGCTTTATCATCAGCACCAAGAATTGTTGTGCCATCAGTTACTACTTTACCATCAACGATTGAAGGTTTGATGCCTTTACCTGGTGTTACTGTATCCATATGACAAGAGAAGAAAATACCATCTACTCCTTCTTTTGTAGCAGGAATAGTTGCAATAATGTTACCAGCACCATGACCAGTCACACCCATTGTGTCATCTTCAAATACATTCATTCCAAGCGCTTCTAATTTTTGTTTTAAAACCTTTGCAATTTCAGCTTCAAACTTAGTTTCAGAGTCAACTTGTACTAATTCTAAAAATTCGTCAACTATACGTTGTTCATTAATCATATGTGATACGCCTCCAATAAAAGTATGTAGAAAAATGTCTATAAGGGTATATTACCATGTTTTTTGGCTGGGCGCTTTTCATTTTTCGTTTTTAATACTTCTAATGACTGAATCAACTTTTTACGAGTATCTCGAGGATCAATCACATCGTCTACTAATCCATATTTTGCTGCTACATATGGATTAGAGAATTTTTCTTTGTATTGGTCCATCCATTCAGCTCGTAGAACTTCAGGATTTTTACTCTGACTGATTTCCTTGCCATAAAGTATATTAACAGCTCCTGCAGCACCCATAACTGCAATTTCAGCATTTGGCCAAGCAAAAACTAAATCCGCTCCAATTGACTTACTATTTAAAGCTACATATGCACCACCAAAAGCTTTTCTAGTAATAACTGTAATTTTTGGGACCGTCGCTTCAGAATATGCATATAACAGCTTCGCACCATGTCTTATTATACCTCCATGCTCTTGTTTTACACCGGGAAAAAATCCAGTTACATCAACAAAAGTAATAAGAGGAATATTAAAACTATCACAAAAACGAATGAATCTTGCTCCCTTATCTGCCGAATGGATATCTAATCCCCCAGCCATTACTTTCGGTTGATTACAAACTAACCCTACAACTTCTCCGTTTACCCTAGCAAATCCGATTACTAAATTTTTAGCAAAATCTTTTTGTACTTCTAAAAAAGACTCATCATCTACGATCATTGAAACAATATTTTTCACGTCATAGGGGCGACTACTGTCATCTGGAATACAGTCTAATAAATCTTCTAAATCTTTATCATTTTTTGAATAACTAGGTGTTTTTTCTTCCCAATGTGAAGGTAAATAGTCTAATAAACTTCTAACAACACGAAGTGCTTCCTCTTCTGTTTTCGCTTGAAAATGTGCATTTCCGCTTATTTCATTGTGAACCTTTGCACCACCTAAATCTTCTGCAGAAATTTTTTCTCCAGTCACACTCTCTATTACTTTTGGTCCTGTTATAAACATTTGGCTACTTTCATTGACCATAATGACAAAATCAGTAATCGCTGGTGAATATACAGCTCCTCCAGCACATGGACCCATAATAACGGAAATTTGTGGGACGACTCCAGAATAAATCGTATTGCGATAAAAAACGTGACCATAACCGTCTAAGGATAAAACCCCTTCTTGTATCCGTGCACCACCGGAATCATTTAATCCAATAATTGGTGCCTTACATTGAACAGCCATGTCCATCAATTGACTTATTTTTTTAGCATGCATTTCACCTAGCGCTCCACCAAACACTGTAAAATCCTGTGAAAATACAAAAACTGTTCTTCCTTTAATTTTCCCATATCCAGTTACGACACCATCACATGCGCCATTTTGTTCGTCCATTCCAAAATCAGTACAACGATGCTGTACAAACGCATATAACTCAACAAAGCTATTCTCATCTAGTAATAGTTCGATTCGTTCTCTAGCCGTGTATTTTCCTCGTTCATGTTGTTTATCTATCCGTTCATAACCTCCACCAAGCTCAACTTCAGACTTTTTTTCATACAATTCATAGATTGCATCATATTTACTCATCTCAAAGGTCTCCTTTTTCTACAATTTCAATTAACATTCCAAATTGTTTTGGATGAATAAAAAATATTTTCGAACCATGGCTACCTTTTCGAGGTGTATCCTGAAGCAAATGAAATTGACGTTTTTTTAAATCTGTAATGGCTTTGTCAATATTCTCAACTCTAAAAGCTATATGGTGCAGTCCTTCACCTTTTTTTTCAATATATTTATAAACTGGGCTAATAGGAGAAAGTGGTTGAATTAATTCAATATTTACATTTGCCGTTTTAAAGAATGCAACTTCCACACCTTGTTCTTCAACAATTTCTCGATAAGAACAATTTAGCTGTAATTCAGTTTCATATTTATAAATGCTACTATTTAAGTCTTTTACACAAATTGCCATATGATCAATATTTATGAACATTGCTTGTCCTCTCCCTCAAAACAAATGCTTTTCTATCATTCATATGCTAAAATGGGACAAGACTTGTATAATTTTTAATAAATTAAAGTGAAAGTTTATTTAATTAGTAAGGTGGTAATGAACATATGAGAAAAAAAACACAAAAAATCGTCGTTATAATCATGTTAATTTCAATGCTTGCGACTACTTTATTAGCAGGAATCTCTTCATTTCTATAAACAATCAAAAAAGGTTGCGTGAAACTGGATTTTACTAGTTTTACGCAACCTTTTCTTTATTTAATTGCTCCTTTTTCTTTCGCTATTTGAAGAAATGTTTTTGTGGTAGTTGTAATAAAAACTTTTGTTCCGTATGGGGTTTTGTCATAAAGCTCATTTACATCATTTGTATGCATTCTTACACAACCATTTGATATGTATTTACCAATTGAAGATGGATCATTATTACCATGGATTCCATAAATTGATCCGTTAGTGTTGAGTGCATCAAATCCAATCCACCTCGATCCTAATGGATTTTTTGGATCGCCTCCTGGAATATTTTTTTTCTTCCAATAAGGAAACTTAGCTTTATACATAGCATTAAACATACCCTCAGGTGTCAAGTCGCTTGTTTTTCCTGTTGCAACTTTATATACTTTTTGAATTTTCCCGTCATCAATAAAGGCTAATTGATTTACTTTCTTATTAATAATGATAAATGGATCTCCTAGCTTTGGGTTTTGCCCGAGTGGCCAAACCGGACTAATGACAAGAAATAGTGAAATAACAAGCTTAAGCAAATTAGTACTCCTACCTCCCTCTTAAACACTTTTAGCGTATTTTTCCTTAAACTTAGCTTTCATAACCAAAAAACTTTCCATTTCATGAATGATCATCAGTATAAAAGCCCGTGTTTCCAAATCATCTGGTGTATGAGGTAGTGGCATTGATCGAAACATTTTATAAATTTCTTCTAATTGATGAATACAAATTACACCAGTAACTCTAGGATTTAATGAATAGCATAAATCTTTAAAGAAACTTGCTAAAATATCCGATTGTTCGTTACTTACTTGAATGACTGACAATGTGTGAATGATTCTTTTTAAAATGACTAACTGTCTTTCTCTCATTAAAAAATAATCATAGTCTTCGTCGTTTGTCGTTCGTATATAATGGTTCTCCATTTCGAGTTTAGCAACTTTTTTTGCTTTATCTAGCAAAGCACATGTTTCTTCATATTCTTCTAAATGGCTACTTTTGGAAGGATCATTTAAAAAAATAGAAATTTTTTCGAATATAAAACAAAACTTTGAATCAATTTGTTCTTTATATATTTTTATTTCATCCTCCAAACTTGGCATATATAAATTACATAACAGTGCAATACCCATCCCAACTGTAATAATACATATTTCATTGACTACGATTGCTAATGTCATTTTTTCTAAACCATATAAATGAAGCATAATGACTGCACTGGAAATAACCCCTTCTTGAATTTTTAAATAAACCAAAGTGGGGATAAAAAATAATAATAGTAATCCAATAGCAAAGGGATTATAACCTATTAAGTGGAATATCATGAAACAAAACATTATAATTAACATGCATGCTAAGAATCGTCGTAATACTGTTTCTAAAGATCGCCTCTTAGTAGGTTGAATACAAAGTATTGTTAATATGCCCGCTGAAGCGTAAAAACTTAAACCCAGCGTTTGAGCAATAAAGATAGCCACTGAGCTACCTAAAGCAGTTTTCACTACTCGAGAACCAATTCTATACATAAAATCACCTAGTTCTATGATTTTACTTTCTGCAATTTTTAATTCTCTTTTATCATGAATTAACTATTTCTATAAATGAATCTATTTTATAAAACCATGCTTATCAGCTTTTTAGTTTGGTGAAAATAGAAATATTCTAAAAAAAGGTGTGAGCTGCTTATGAGTTCAAAATATTGCCACGAATCTCGTGCTACTTTAATTATTCGCGTATTCCCTACTGATTTAAATAATCACCGTACATTATTCGGGGGGAAAATTCTAGCCGATATGGATATGACAGCTTCAATTACTGCTTCTAGGCATGCTAGAACAAAATGTGTAACAGCGTCAATCGATCACGTTGACTTTTTACATCCAGTAACTGAACAAGATTGTATATCTTATGAATCATTTATTGTTTTAACGGGCAGATCATCAATGGTTATTTTTGTAAAAGCTATTGCAGAGAATCTATTAACTGGAGAGCGCAGAGTTGCTGCTACTTCATTCTTAACATTTGTAGGGATGAAGGATGACAAAACTGTACCAGTTCCATCAATCATTCTAGAAACTGAAGAAGAAAGAGAATTAGCTGAGATTGCAAAAGCTAGAATTGAAAATCGAAAAAATAACAAACTGATTAGTAAAAATATCGCGAGTATTATTTCTACAAAACCATTGAAATTAAGACAAAATGAAGAATAAATCATAATGTAAAAAGCTGAAGGAATCGCTCCTTCAGCTTTTTATTTTCCGACCTATAATGATTCTACTGAACCATTCGTTAATCGTTTAATGAGATGAAACCCCTTCAACACCGTGACCAGTATTTGATTTAACTAAAATCTCATCGAACTTTGCTTCGTTTTCTTTTTTACTTGAAAGAATTGTACCTAAAAATGCCGTAATAAAGCCCAAAGGAATAGAGATGATTCCAGGATTCGTTAAACTGATTAAAGGATCACCAACAAAAATAGCTTTTCCTTCAATAGGACTCCAAATATTTGGGCTGATTGCTACTAATATAATCGCAGAAAGCAAGCCTGTTAACATTCCCACAATTGCTCCTGTAGTATTGAATCGTTTCCAATAAATTGTAAATAAAATAACTGGTAGATTTGCACTTGCAGCAACTGCAAATGCTAAGGAAACTAAAAACGCAACGTTTAATGATTGTGCAAAAATCGCTAGAATGATTGACAATATAGCTACACCAATAGATGCATATCTTGCCATTGATACTTGTTCTTTTTCAGTTGCCTGACCTCTTCTTAGGATTTCATTATAGAAATCATGAGCAAAAGCAGATGCCGCAGTTAAGACTAAGCCTGCTACTACTGCTAAGATCGTAGCGAATGCAACTGCTGATACAAAGGCAAATAAGAAATTACCGCCTAATACTTCTGCTAATAAAGGTGCTGCCATGTTTCCAGCTGGATTTGCTTTAATAATTTCCGCGTTCCCTACAAATGCTGCGGCGCCGAAACCAAGGAAAATCGTCATAATATAGAAAGCACCAATCAACCATGTAGCATACACAACAGATTTACGAGCTGTTTTTGCATCTCGTACGGTAAAGAAACGAACAAGAATATGAGGTAAACCCGCAGTACCAAGTACAAGGGCTATATTTAACGAAAGTGTATCTAAGCCATTTGTATATTTCACACCAGGATTTAAAAAAGTCTCCTTCAAAGGAGTTGCGGTTTTCATTTGACTAAACATTTCTGTAATACTATAGTCAAATTTTGCAAATACGATAATTGAAATGACTAAAGTTCCAAGCATTAGGAGTACAGCTTTTACAATTTGCACCCAGCTTGTAGCTGTCATACCACCAAAAATTACATACACAGTCATTAGTACACCTACAATTAATACTGCAGTTGTATACTCAATTCCTAATAATAATTTGATCAGTGCTCCTGCACCTACTAGCTGTGCAATCATATAGAAAATAGAAATTGTCATTGTATTTAAAGCTGCTACACCTCGTACCTTTCTTTGATCGAATCTTGCAGCAATCATATCTGCTAAAGTGTATTTACCAAGATTTCTTAATGGTTCTGCTACCAAATAAAGTACAACAAGATAAGCAACTAGAAAGCCGATACTATAGAAAAAGCCATCAAATCCAGTTAAAGCAATTGCGCCGGCTATACCTAAAAATGAAGCAGCAGACATATAGTCACCTGCAATTGCAAGTCCATTTTGCCAGCCTGTCAATCCGCCACCTGCAGTGTAAAAGTCCTTTGCATCTTTCGTTTTTTTAGAAGCGTAATATGTAATGACGAGTGTCCCTAGTACAATGATTAAAAATAGCGTAAAGGCATACGTATTCAAAATTACTCTCCTCCTTTATTTAACTTCTTCACAATTCCTTCAGACATTTCATCGAATGATTTTGCCTTTTTATGATAGATCATACATAATCCCCAAGTCATAATGAATTGCGCAAAAGCAAAAATCCAAGCCCAGGTAATATCACCAATCGCTTTCGAATTCAAAACTTTAGAATAAGACGTCATTAATGGTAAAGCGATGTAAAAGCATAAAAAGAAAATTGACATAGGTAAAATGAATTTTCTTTTCGCCTTTAATAGTTCTTTAAATTCTGGGGATTTCGCTACTTCGGAGTAAACGTTTTCAGTTTTTACATTATTTTTTTCAATTTCCNNTTGTTTCTTGAATATGAGTAGCAAAACAAGTCCAAAAAAGAATAAAAAGAAAGTTAGAAAACTCTAACAAAACGAAAGAATATTCAGAAACTTATATTTATTGTATTTCATTTGTTAGAGATTAATAAAATGTTTTCGTATGACAAAAAATATGAAATTTCTCTTTTAGAT
>NZ_JBALMS010000120.1:0-17008 GCF_036962205.1 Bacillus sp. JJ664
ATTAAAGCGATATATATAAAATTGCTTATCATACGATTTTACATAAAAAAAATTTTCTTAATTTCTCCCTCTTGTTACTTATATATAACAATATAAAAAAGACAAAACACTTTCCTAAGAAAATGTTTTGCCTTTACTTTATCCTCTTACTGATTCATATTGTTCAATTTTATCTTCATATTGCATTGTAATGGCAATATCATCTAATCCATTCAGTAATTTATCTTTCCAAACGGAATCAATTGTGAATTCATAGTTACCGAATGGCGTTTTTACTAGCTGATGTTCTAGGTCAATTTCAATTTCTTGGTCACCTTTTAGTGTGACAAGTTTTTGGCGAGTTGAATCATCTAATACAATTGGAAGCATGCCATTTTTAATGCAATTATTATAAAAAATATCTGCAAAACTTCCGGCAATAACGATGGTAAATCCGTAATCATGTAAAGCCCAAGGTGCGTGTTCCCTTGAGGATCCACAGCCGAAGTTATGTCCACTAATTAATATCGTAGCTGTCTTTCTTTCTTCATTATTTAATACAAATGATTTGTTAGGGGTACGATCGTCATGATATCGCCATTCGTCAAACAAGAATTCTCCAAATCCAGTTCGCTCAATTCGTTTTAAGTATTGTTTTGGGATTATTTGGTCAGTATCGATATTATCTAACATGATTGATACAGTGGTTCCTTTATGCGTACGTAACGGTTTCATTTGTTTGCTCCTTTCGAATGTCGATAAAATGACCATGTACTGCCGCTGCTGCAGCCATTACTGGACTAACTAAATGTGTTCTTGCACCTTTTCCTTGTCTTCCTTCAAAATTACGATTCGAAGTTGAAGCACAGTGCTCTCCTGCAGGTACTTGATCCGGATTCATTGCTAAACACATTGAACAACCAGCTTCCCTCCACTCAAATCCTGCTTCAATAAAGATTGTATGCAAACCTTGCTCCATTGCAGCGTTTCGTACTTGTTTAGATCCAGGTACGACTAAAGCACGGACGTTTGAATTTACCTTTTTACCTTTAATATAAGCAGCCGCTTCTTCTAAATCTGATAATCTAGAATTTGTACAAGAACCAATAAAGACATGTTGCACTGGAATCTCTTTTGGTGTAATTTTAGGCTGTAAGCCCATATATTCATATGCTCTTTCATCATTTTCATCCTTAATTGAAGGAAGAGCTTCATCAATTCTTACACCCATACCAGGATTTGTTCCCCATGTTACGTAAGGTGCAAGAGAGGATACATCAACAAAAATCTCTTTATCGTAATTTGCGCCTTTGTCAGTAAATAGTTTTTTCCATTCAACTAATCTTTCATTATATGACTCAACTGTATACCTTCTATCTTTCAAATACTCAAATGTCTTTTGATCTGGTGCGACAAGTCCTGCCTTCGCTCCGCCTTCAATTGCCATATTACATATTGTCATTCGCTCTTCCATTGACATATTGGAAATTGCTTCTCCATAAAATTCAATTACATGTCCTGTTCCCATTGAAACACCATAAGTAGCTAATAAGTGTAAGATGATATCCTTCGCATAAACACCTTTTGGTAGATTTCCTTCTAAACAAACACCCATCGATTTAGGTTTTACCTGCCATAAAGTTTGTGTAGCTAAAACATGTTCTACTTCACTTGTACCAATACCAAAAGCTAGTGCACCAAATGCACCATGTGTTGATGTATGGCTATCTCCACAAACAATTGTTTTACCTGGTTGAGTTAATCCAAGCTCAGGGCCAATTACGTGGACAATACCTTGTTCTTCATCAGTTATATCCGCTAGAGGAATATTAAATTCTTGGCAATTATTACGCAATGTATCCATTTGCTGCTTTGCGATCAAATCAGTAATGACCAATTGATTTTCTGTTGGGACATTATGATCCATCGTTGCAAATGTTAAATCAGGTCTTCTGACTTTACGGTTTGATAATCTTAACCCTTCGAATGCTTGGGGAGAAGTTACTTCATGTACTAAATGTAAATCGATATAAAGGAGTTGTGGTTTCCCTTCATCTCCAGTAACGATATGCTGTTCCCATAGCTTATCAAATAACGTCTTTTTCATCGGTTAACTCCTCCTACGGCAAATGCTTCAATGTGTGAAATAACATGCTTCGTAAATTCAGTTGTAGTTGTATCTCCGCCTAAATCACTAGTCAAATAGCCGTTATTAAAAGTTTTTACGATTGCAGATTCAATAGAATTTGATTCTTCCACTAAGTTAAAATCACGTAACATCATCGATACAGATTTTAACATTGCAATCGGATTCGCCTTATTTAATCCAGCAATATCAGGAGCTGATCCGTGGATTGGCTCATACAATGAAGGACCGTTTCCTGAACGACTTGCTGATGGTAACATCCCTAAAGAGCCAGTTATCATCGAAGCTTCATCACTCAAAATATCACCAAATAAATTTTCAGTAACAATTACATCGAAACGTCTTGGATTACGAATGATTTCCATTGCTGCGGCATCTACTAAAACGTGTTCAACTTCTACTTCTGGATGTTTTTTACTCATTTCATTCACAATTTTCCGCCAAAGTTTACTAGATTCTAAAACATTTGCCTTATCTACAGAAGTTAATTTTCCTTTTCTAGTTTTCGCTAAACTAAAAGCATATTCCACGATTCGTTCTATTTCTTCTCTTGAGTAAGATAATGTATCCGTCGCCTCATTTTCAGAATGGAAACGTGGTTCAGAAAAATAAATGCCACCTGTTAACTCACGTACGACTACAAAGCTTACATCCTTTACTCGATCCGATTTTAATGGAGAGTAATCAATCAACTCGTCGTACACATCTACTGGACGAATGTTTGCAAATAAGTTTAGTTCTTTTCTTAAACGAAGTAATCCACTTTCAGGGCGTTCGAATCCATGATCCCATTTAGGACCTCCGACAGCTGCAAGAAGGACAGCGTCTGCTGCTAAACAATTTTGTAATGTATCATTCGGTAAGGCAGTTCCTGTTTCATCAATTGCATGACCACCAAATAAATTATGAGTAAATGTAAATTGATGATGAAACGTTTCTGCAATTTTATTTAACACCTCAATTGCTGAAGCCATAATTTCTGGTCCTATTCCATCTCCTTCAAGACACGCAATGTTTACATTCATTTTAAAACCTCCTTATTGCTCCATTTACTAATAATTCTCATTAAATCTTCTTCGGTAATGTCTTTCTTTTTATCCGTTAATGCTTTAAATTGAATGAACGCTTCGTTAATAATCTCAGTGGAAAATTCGTATCCTAGTTCATTTAATCGATCAGTAAATGCATGACGACCCGAATGTTTTCCTAATACTAATGAATTTGTTGAAAGTCCGATTAAAGCTGGTGGGATAATTTCATAGGTTGTAGGTTCTTTTAATACACCATCTTGATGAATGCCTGATTCATGTGCAAATGCATTAGAACCAACAATTGCTTTATTTTTTTGGACAACCATACCAGTTAGACGACTAACAAGTTCACTTGTTTTCGTAATTTCATGTAATCGTAAATTGGTATTTTTTCGATATACATCTTCTCGAATATGTAGCGCAACTGCAATTTCTTCTAATGCAGCATTTCCTGCTCTTTCTCCAATTCCGTTTACAGTACATTCTACTTGTTCAACACCTGCCTGAATTGCTGCTAGAGAGTTTGCAACTGCCATACCAAGATCGTCATGACAATGACATGAGAAGATTGCTTTGTCGTATGAAGGAACGTTTTCTTGTAAATATTTAAATAAATCATAGTATTCAGATGGATTGATATATCCTACTGTATCTGGAATATTGATCACATCTGCTCCTGCATTGATTGCAGTTTCTACAAATTCAGCAAGGAAAGCGCGATCACTTCGACAGGCGTCCTCTGCGGAAATTTGGACTTTTGGAAAGAAAGATTTTGCAAGTTGGACACAATGTTTAGCAGTCTCCAAAACTTCGCTTCTCGTTAAATTCAATTTATGTTTCATATGAATATCACTTGTCGCTAAAAAAATATGAAGTCTTGGTTCTGCAGCCTTTTTTAGGGCATCCCATGCTGTTCGAATATCTGAATCCTTAGCTCGAGAAAGGCTTGAGATGGAGACAGATCGAATCTGTCTCGCAATCTCTTGTACTCCTAAAAAATCACCTTCCGATGAAGCAGCAAAACCAGCCTCAATGATATCAACACCTAAAGCCTCGAGCTGTCTAGCAATTTCGAGCTTTTCAAATCGATTTAAATTAACCCCAGGAGATTGTTCGCCATCACGTAATGTTGTATCAAGAAACTGAATTTTACTCATAATAGTTATTTCACCTCGACTTTTTCTTTTCTTTGGATAAATGGCATCATTGCACGTAATTTTTCGCCAACTTCTTCTAATTGATGATGTTTTTCGCTTTCATTAACTTTATTAAATACAGGTCGACCATTTTTATTTTCATTAATCCATCCTTTTGCAAATGTTCCATCTTGGATTTCAGCAAGAATGTCTTTCATTGCTGCTTTTGATTCATCCGCTACAACTCTTGGTCCAGAAACAAAGTCACCCCACTGTGCTGTATCCGAGATAGAGTAACGCATATAGCTCATTCCGCCTTCGTACATTAAGTCAACAATTAGTTTCAACTCATGTAAACACTCGAAATATGCAACCTCTGGCTGATATCCTGCTTCAACTAATGTTTCAAATCCGGATTTTACAAGCGACGTTACACCACCACATAGAACTGCTTGTTCACCGAAAAGATCTGTCTCTGTTTCTTCTTTAAATGTCGTTTCTAGCACACCAGCTCTAGTTGATCCAATGCCATCAGCATAAGAAAGTGCAACTTCTTTTGCTACTCCAGTTACATCTTGATAAATTGCAAATAATGCTGGTACAGCTGCACCGTCTACAAAAGTGCGTCGCACTAAATGTCCAGGACCTTTAGGAGCCACTAGGAATACATCTACATCTGCTGGTGGGACAATTTGATCAAAATGTACGTTGAACCCGTGTGCAAACGCTAATGCATTACCACTTTGTAGATATGGTGCAATTTCATTTTCATAGACTGCTGGTTGATGCTCATCTGGTAATAGGATCATTACGACATCAGCTACTTTTGCAGCCTCTGAAACTGTTGTAACATATAAACCATCATTTACTGCAGCGTCCCAAGACTTTCCAGGTCGACAACCAACCACTACTTTATGTCCATTTTCATGTAGATTTAATGCATGAGCATGACCTTGTGATCCATATCCAATTACTGCAACTGTTTTCCCTACTAATACGTTTTGTTTTACATCCTCACCATAATAAACTTTAGCCATTTTCCATTACCTCCAAATTATTTTTTAGTTTTTTGTTTTTATTTTAATAAGAGAGTAGCTTTTGAGCATGCTCCTTATGTTTAGAAGATCTAGTAAATGCAGTAACACCAGTTCGGGCGATTTCTTTCACCTCAAACGGTCTTAATAGCTCAATTAATGCTTCAACTTTTTCTGAATTCCCTGTAACTTGAACAACAATTTGATCTCTACTCACATCAATAACTGAGGCCCGAAACGGTTCAATTAAGCTGTATATCTCGTTTCTTGTATTAGCATTTGTACTAACTTTAATTAATGCTAATTCTCTAGCAATCACTGAATCTTCAGTTATATCAGCTACTTTTATCACATCAATTTGCTTATGAAGCTGCTTAATTAACTGTTCGACTTGCTGTAAATCTTCAACATGGACAACAAATGTAATTCTTGAAATATGATCTTGCTCTGTATGTCCTACAGAAATGCTTTCAATATTAAATCTTCTTCTTGAGATCACACCTGTAATACGATTTAAAACACCACTGTTGTTTAGAACTGTTGAAGTAATCACACGTTTCATTATTTCACCCCTTCCATCTCATGAATTCCTTTACCTGGTGGAACCATCGGTGTAACAATTTCTCCTTGATGGATTCGACAATCAATTAAAACTGGACCATCGTATTCGATCGCTTCTTTTAATTGTGATTCCAATAAATCAGGCTTCGTAATTGTGATTCCTTTAATTCCATATGCCTCGGCAAGTTTTGCAAAATTAGGTTGACAGTCAATTAGAGAACTAGAGAAGCGTTCATTATAAAAAGCTGATTGCCACTGTCTAACCATACCTAGTGCAGCATTATTTAGTATTAGGACTTTCACTGGTAAATTGTGTTCTTTCATAATACTTAGCTCTTGCAATGTCATTTGAAATCCAGCATCACCAACAATGGCAACTACCAACTCTTCTGGGTGGGCGAATTGTGCACCAATCGCTGCTGGTAATCCAAATCCCATCGTTCCAAGACCACCTGATGTAATCCATTTATGAGGTTTTTCTAATGGGTAATATTGGGCTGCCCACATTTGATGTTGACCTACATCCGTTGAGATGATGGCTTTTCCGTTTGTCATTTTGTGTAAGTGTGATAAGACAGTTTGTGGTTTGATCAATTCATCACTTTCTTCAAAATGATAAGGAAATGCTTCTTTTCTATTTTTTAATAAGTTCAACCAATCACTATGATTTTCTTTGCCACCTTTTTGTTTCAATAAAACCTTCAAGACCTCTTTCGCACAACCTACAATAGGGATGTTTGTATGGATTACTTTATTGATTTCAGCAGGATCTATATCAATATGGGCAACTACTGCATTTTTTGCAAAATGATCTAAATTCCCAGTTAATCGGTCATCAAATCTAGCTCCAATATTGATGAGTAAGTCACTTTCATACATTGCCATATTTGCTGTATATGTTCCGTGCATTCCACCCATCCCTAAAAATAAATCTTCATTCGCTGGGTATCCGCCAAGTCCTAGTAATGTATGAACGACTGGTAGATTGTATTTTTTTATGAATTCAGTAAATTCTTTCGAAGCATCAGCATGTAAAATACCTGCACCTGCTAAAACGACTGGTTTTTCTGCCATTTCAATTGCTTGTAGTAATTTGGTAATTTGAATAAAATTCGGCTCATATGTTGGCTGATATCCTGGTAAATTGACTTCAACTTTATCTTTCATTGAGCCTAACTCGACCATCATATTTTTTGGTAAGTCAACAACTACTGGCCCAGTTCTTCCCGTTGAAGCAATATGAAATGCCTCTTTTACGATTTGAGGAATATCTTCAACATTTCTAACTTGATAATTATGTTTTGTAACTGGCATTGTAATACCGATGACATCTGCTTCTTGAAATGCATCAGTACCGATTACACTAGTTGCTACTTGACCAGTAAATACGACAAGTGGTAGTGAATCCATCATCGCATCTGCTAATCCTGTTACGACATTCGTTGCTCCAGGACCACTAGTTGCAATCACCACTCCAACACGACCACTAACTCTTGCAAATCCTTCAGCTGCATGGATTGCACCTTGTTCATGTCTTGCTAAAATATGCACAATGTCAGCATCATAAAGTGCATCGTATAAAGGTAAAACCGCACCTCCTGGATAGCCAAAAATTAGCTCCACATTTTCTTCTTTCAAAGCTTGAATTAATAAATTTGCACCGGAAATTTGTTTCGGTAGAGTTTTCATCGAATGATGACTCATTTTCTTTTTTCCCCTCCTAATTTTTCCCTTGTTTTTTCCAATAAAAAAAAAGCCATGACTCCACACTTCAGCAGATGCTGAAGGGGCGAAAGACTTTTCGCGGTACCACCCTTCTTCTTAGGTAAAAAAACCTAACTTTGGGATTTTGGAAAACCAAAATCTGGCGATAACGTTGCCAACGTCCAGACTTACATAAAAATTTCAGTCTGGCACTCAAGAGTGAGTTTCATTAGACAAGGTCATCGGTTCTCACCAGCCACCGACTCTCTGAAGATCCTTGACATAACTACTTTTCTCTTTCATTGCTTTCATTATATTTTTAAAATTCCACCTGTATTAGCAGATGTAACAAGCTTTGCATATCTTGCTAAATATCCCGTTTTAACTTTTGGTTCTGGGAGTATGAATGAATTCGTTCTTTCATCCAATTCTTCACTCGGAACTGATAAAGTAATACTTCTTGATAATAAATCGATGATGATTTCATCGCCGTCTTTAACATAAGCAATCGGACCACCTTCTGCTGCTTCCGGTGAAATATGACCAATAGCAATTCCTCTTGTTGCGCCTGAAAATCTTCCGTCAGTTATTAATGCTACACTTGTGCCAAGCCCTCTTCCTACAATTGATGAAGTCGGAGCAAGCATTTCTGGCATTCCTGGACCACCTTTTGGTCCCTCATATCGTATAACGACAACATGACCTTCTTTTACTAGACCTTGATCAATTGCATCAACCGCTTCATCATGAGAATCGAAACAAATCGCTTCTCCAATAAAAACTTGAATTGAAGGATCGACACCGCCAACTTTTATAACTGATCCATCTGGTGCTAAATTTCCATGTAAGATAGATAATCCACCAGTTTGACTATATGGATTTTCCTTTTTTCGGATGACTTCACTATTTAAAATGAAAGCATCTTCTACATTTTCATGTAATGATTTACCTGTGATTGTAATTCTTTCACTATGAATTGCACCAGGTATTGTTGTTAACTCTTTGATAATTGCTGGTACACCGCCAGCTAAGTGAACATCATGCATTGAGTAATGCGATGCTGGACTTATTTTTGATAAATACGGTACTCTCCTAGCAACTTCATTAATATCTTTCATGTCATACTCAATACCAGCTTCGTTTGCAATTGCCATTAAATGAAGCACTGTGTTCGTTGAGCCACCCATTGCCATATCTAAAGCAAAAGCATCATCAATCGCTTCTTTTGTGATAATATCTCTTGGTTTTATATCATTTTTTATACAATCCATTAAATGAACTGCTGCTTCTCGAATTAAATCATGTCGTTCTTCACTAGTTGCTAGAATCGTTCCATTGTATGGGAGCGCTACACCAAGCATTTCCATAATGCAATTCATTGAATTTGCAGTGAACATTCCAGAACATGAACCACATGTAGGACATGCAGATTTTTCAATATCCAATAATTCTTCTACACTCATTTTTCCTGATTTAAATGCACCGACGCCTTCAAATACTGAAGCAAGTGATAGTGCTTTACCATCTTTTGATAAGCCACCAGCCATTGGCCCACCCGATACGAAAACTGCTGGTACATTCGTACGAACAGCTGCCATTAGCATTCCTGGTGTAATTTTATCGCAGTTTGGCATATAGAAAACGCCGTCGAACCAATGTGCATTTACGACTGTTTCAGCAGCATCTGCTATAATTTCACGACTTGGAAGAGAATATCTCATTCCGATGTGTCCCATCGCGATACCATCATCAACACCGATTGTATTAAACTCAAACGGTACGCCACCAGCGTCCCTAATGGCTTTTTTTACTACATCTGCCATTTCTCTTAAATGAATATGACCTGGTACAATATCAATATATGAATTACAGATTGCTATAAATGGTTTATGAAAATCTTCTTCCTTTACACCAGCAGCTAACAGTAAGCTTCTATGTGGTGCTCGATCAATACCTTTTTTTATCATGTCACTTCGCAAATTGTATCACCCTTGTTTTACGTAAATTTTTTCTCCATCTTCTACTACTAATTGACGAAATGCTTTTAATAAACGATTTGTATGTTCTCCGGGTTTACCAGTTCCGATTACACGACCATCAACTTTAGAAACAGCAATGACTTCAGCCGCTGTACCTGTTAAAAAGACTTCATCGGCTACATAAACATCATGTCTAGTAAATAACTTTTCTTCAACGATAAAACCTAATGTTTCACCTAATTCCATAATGGCATTTCTAGTAATTCCTTCTAATGCCCCTGCTGAGCTTGGAGGTGTCACTAGCTTATTTCCTTTGATAATAAAAACATTATCTCCAGAACCTTCAGCTACATAACCTTGATCATTTAACATAAGTGCTTCTTGCACCCCTGCTAGTTTTGCTTCAATTTTTACTAATATATTATTTAAGTAGTTTAATGATTTAATTTGAGGATTTAATACATCACTTCTATTTCTTCTAGTAGGAACTGTTACAATATCAATCCCATTTTTATATAGTTCATCAGGGAACAATGCTAATTGTTCTGCGATTACGACTATATTTGGTTTTGGACAAGAGTCAGGATCTAAACCGAGGTTGCCCTCTCCTCTTGAAACGACGAGTCGAATATATCCACTATGTAAATGATTACGATTAACTGTTTCAACGATAATTTCAGTTAACTCTTCAATTGAATACGGGATTGTAAGCAAAATAGATTTTGCAGATTCGTATAATCGAACTAAATGCTCTTTTAAACGAAATACATTTCCTTCATAAACTCGTATTCCTTCAAATACTCCATCTCCATATAGATACCCGTGATCATATACAGATACTTTTGCTTCATGTTTTTCTACAAACTCACCGTTTAAATAAATCTGTTGGGCTGTCACGTTAAATCCTCCTAAAGTAGAGTTAAAATTATTAGTACTTACTTTATGCCAATCCAATAAATTAATCAACAAATTTTTAGAAAATTTAAAATTCACAAATTATTCACATGTGGTACAAATATTGATATATCAACAATGAAAACCTTTACATTTTTTTAAAATAACTTTTCGACAAAAAACTACCCTTGAAACTATGAGAGAAATAATTTATTATAAGTTTACTTTATACAGAATTTTCAGTTAATTAACGGAGGGATAAAAAATGGCTACTTTACACATTAATGGAACGATCAATGAAATCAATGAAGTATTAAAGGTAATGAGTAATCATTTTGATTTTCAAATGAAAAATCAAAAATCACCTACAAACGACTTTTTTGTTGAAACATCATCTAAAGAATGGGAGATTGATTCCTTTGTAAGTGAAATGTTAACTGGAGCTTATAACGATTAATAAGTAGTTTTTCCTATATCATCATAATAAAAAGGGATGTTCATTTTTGAACATCCCTTTTTTCAAATCAATTATTGTAATAATCCTTCACTCTTTAAAAACTCTTTCGCAACACTTTCTGCAGTTTTTCCATCTACATTTACTTGATAATTCATGTTTCTCATCTCATCATCACTAATTTTATTTTGTAATTTATTCAGTACTTTTTCAACCATTGGATATTTTTCGATGGTTTCACTTCTTAGTAGAGGTGCACATTGATACGGTGGAAATAATTCTTTGTCATCTGTTAATACTTTCATATCGTAACTATCTAACTCACTATCTGTTGAATAAGCATCAATTATTGAAATATCACCTGACTGAATTGCTTGATAGCGTAATTTAGGTTCCATTGTCTTTAAATTTGGCAAATTTAAACCATACAACTTTTTTAAACCCAGATAACCATCTTCACGATCTGAAAATTCTAATGTAAAGCCTGCTTTTAATTGATTGACATATTTAACTGCATCAGATATTGTTTCGATTCCAAACTGTTCAGCTATTTTTTCTGGCATTGCTAAAGCATAAGTATCGTTAAATTTCATCGGTGCTAAATAACTCATAGTATATTTTTTAGCTAAACCATTTTTAGATTGCTCATAAACCTCACTAGCATTATTACTAACAGCCTTTTCTTTCAAAAATGTCGATACAACTGTACCTGTGTATTCAGGATATATGTCTATATCACCATTTTTCAGCGCATTAAAAACAAATGTAGTTTTTCCAAAATTAGGTTTAACTTCCACTTTTAAGTTTGTTTCATTTTCAATCATTAACTTATACATGTTCATGATGATCTCCGGTTCTGCTCCTAATTTACCAGCAATCACAATATCAGTTTTATTCCAAGCTTGAATTGTTATTGGCGAGATACATAATGCTAAAATGATAAAACCAGTCGTAACCATTCGTAATGAAAAACTTTTAAAACTTGATTTTTCTAGCATTCTTAACAAGAAATCAAAAAATATTGCTAAAATGGCAGCAGGAATCGCTCCAATTATGATTAAATTCATATCATTTCGGTCAATACCGAGTAAAATCAAACTGCCTAATCCACCAGCTCCAATAAGTGCAGCAATCGTTGCAGTTCCAACGATTAAGACCATTGAAGTACGTACGCCTGCCATAATAACAGGTAATGCTAAAGGTAATTCCACTTTTACTAGTCTTTGAGAATTCTTCATTCCTAGCCCAGTAGCCGCTTCCAATAAGATTGGATCGATCTCCTTGATCCCTGTATATGTATTTCGCAAAATCGGTAAAAGAGCGTATACACTTAATGCAATAACTGCCGGAACTTTTCCAATCCCAACTAATGGAATTAATATACCTAATAAAGCTAAAGAAGGAATTGTTTGGATAATCGCTGTACTACCTATTACGTATTCTGATAAGACTTGTTTTCTTGATAAATAAATACCAATTGGGACAGCAATTACAATCGCAATCACTAATGACATAAGTGATAGTTGAATATGTTCAATCAAAGCTGTAGCTAATTGCTCTTTCCGATTTCCGAATGTATCTAAAACTGAAGTGAGAATCATAATGAGACTCCCCCTTCTACTACATTCTTTTCCTTATAACGGCGGATAAATTGTTCAACAAATTGATTTTTAGGTTGATTGATCAATTCTTCCTTTGTCCCAATTTGAACAAGTTCACCATTATGCATGATACCAATTCGATCTCCAATATAAAATGCCTCATCCAAATCATGCGTAACGAATAGAATTGTTTTCTTAATTTTCTCTTTTAATAACTTTAAATCCTTTTGTAATTGTTCACGTGTCACCGGGTCTAAAGCACTAAAAGGTTCATCCATTAATAACACACTTGGATCTGCAGCCAACGCTCTTGCAACCCCTACTCTTTGTTGCTGACCTCCTGATAAGTCTGCAACAAACCTTTGCTTAAATTCCTCCGGAGCTAAATTAACTAATTCCAATAATTCGTCGACCCGCTCTTTGATCTTCCTTTTATCCCACTTTTTCAACTTAGGAACAATCGATATATTTTCCTCAACTGTATAATGTGGGAATAATGCGATTTGCTGCATGACATAGCCGAAATCTCTTCTTAATTCATAAACATCTGACTCAATTATATTTTCATTATTAAACAAAATCACCCCTTCAGTTGGAATCAGTAATCTGTTTAATAACTTAACTGTCGTCGTTTTACCGCATCCACTTGGTCCAATTAATACGACGCATTCTCCCTTTTCAATCGTAAATGATAAGTCTGAAACTGCATATTTGCCATTCGAATGTTTAAACGATATCTCTTGAAATTCAATCATTGTTGTCCTCCCAAACTATATACTTACTAAATATATAGTTTATGGACAAGTTTACTTATGCTACTTATCCATAAAAATTGGACATCGTAACCTAAATTTTATAATTTCATGAATATTAATTGAATTTTTTATTTTAGTATAGTAATTGGAAATTATATTTGATAGAATGAAATCTACTTTTTTATTTGCAACTATAGATTGAGGTGAATTGTTTGAATTCTTTAACAAAAAAAGAAATTTTATTCATGGGTTTTATGCTATTTTCAATGTTATTTGGGGCAGGAAACCTAATCTTTCCTGCATATTTAGGACAAACAGCTGGTGAGAATGTCTGGCAAGCAGTTGCGGGCTTCATTATTTCAGATGCAGGTCTTGCAGTATTAGCTTTTATTGCAATCGCGAAATCGGGTTCATTCGATACATTAGTGAACAGAGTCAATCCGATTTTTGCCTTACTTTTTCCATTAGCTATTTATCTATCAATTGGGCCAGGACTTGCTATTCCTCGTGCAGGCAGTTTAGCTTATGAAATGAGTATTAAACCATTTCTATCAAATTCAATCGAATCATCACCAATCGGTTTAATGATTTATACCATTGTATTTTTTAGTATTGTGTATTGGTTTGCGAAATCTCCTTCAAAATTAATAGACAGATTTGGCAAAATTTTAACACCATCATTGCTTGTATTAATCATTATTGTATTTATTAAAGCTTTGTTTACTGATCTACCAAGCTTTAATGACGCCGCATCAGTCTATAAACATCACCCAATTTCTCAAGGATTTCTAGATGGTTATCAAACTATGGATGCAATCGCTGCATTAATATACGGTATTGTGTTTGTTACCATTTTCAAAGCTAAAGAAATTAATAATCAAAAATTACAAGTTAAATATTTAGCGATATTTGGAATCATTTGTGGTATTCTACTAACTTTCACATATTTAATCATTGCATATTTAGGTGCTTCTACTGAGATTTCTGGTACTGTAGATAACGGTGCGATTGTATTAAGTACAGTACTACATCAGTTATTTGGTAATAGTGGAACAATTGTTTTAGGTCTTATTTTTACTCTAGCATGCTTAAGTGTTTGTATTGGTCTCATTACTTCATGCGCTCAATATTTTGCAAGTATCCTTCCAAAATTAACTTATCTTAACTGGGTAGTTTTATTATGTGCAATTAGTGCCTTTGTTGCGAATCTTGGGCTAACTCAAATTTTGAAAGTTTCAGTTCCTGTACTTGGATTATTATATCCCATGGCTATTGCATTAATTGTTCTCGGGTTAGTACATGATAAAATTCCATTTAATCATCGCTCTGTTTATGTGATGACAATCAGTTTTGTTGGTTTATATAGTTTCATAGAAATGATTAATCATACATTTTTAAATGGAATTCTTTCTGACAGATTAGCTTATATTCCTATGCAAAGTAATGGATTTGGTTGGATCATCCCTGGCTTAATCGGGTTTCTGATTGGTGCTTCCATGAAAAGTAAAAATATTTCAAAACCAAATTTTAAAAACGTAGCCTAAAAAAAGTCCTAGTTAACTAAAAAAGTTAATTAGGACTTTTTCTTTTATTTCTTGAAATTAAGATAGATTTGATTCTTTAATTAGTAAGGACGCATTCAATTCACTTATGTTTTTTTGTCCTGATAATGCCATAGTCAGATCAAAGTCGGCTATCATATTTTTCATAACTTGCATGACACCATCTTTACCTCCAAGTGCTAATCCATACATATACGGACGACCAATTAAAACTGCGTCGGCTCCAAGCGCTAATGCTTTATAGACATCTGCACCTCTTCTTATTCCACTATCAAATAAAATTGGCATTTCCCCTTTAAACTCTTTAGTAATCATTGCTAAAGCGTCTAAAGAGCTTATCGTTCCATCTACTTGTCTTCCTCCGTGATTTGAAACGATAATTCCATCCATTCCATTTTCAAATGCTAGTTTAGCATCTTCTACATGCAAAATACCTTTAAGTAAAATTGGTAAGTTCGTTTGCTTTCGAAGGAAAGCTAAATCTTCCCATGTTAGTGCTGGATTTCCAAATAATCTCGTCCAAAGTAAAATGGCTGATTCGATATCATCTTTAGGAGATACATTTAACCTTGAACAAAAAACCGGATCTTCTAAGTAATTTGCGATTCCTTGTCCTAGTAAAAAAGGTAGGTACGCATTTTCAATATCTTTTTCTCTCCAACCCATCATTGGCGTATCTAATGTTACGACAATTGCTTCATAACCACATTTTTCCGCTCGTTTGACCATACTTGCAGTTATGTCCATATCATTGCTCCAATACAATTGGAACCATTTTGGTGAATCATCCAATACATCTGCAATTTTTTCTAAAGAAAAACTTGCAGCAGTACTCGCGATATAAGGGATCTTTAAAGCAGCAGCTGCTTCTGCTGCCTCTAACTCCCCGTTTGGATGTGCTATCGTCTGAACCCCAATTGGTGCAAATAGAATTGGTGATTGATAGGTTTTTCCAAAAAACTTTACACTGATATCACGCTCAGATACATTACGCAACATTCTTGGTACGATTTTCCATTGATCAAATGCTAATCTATTTTCCTTCATTGACCGTTCTTTACCAGCCCCACCAGCTATATAATAAAATGAGCATTCATCTAATTGTTCATTTGCTAATTGTTCCATTTCTTCAAAAGAAACAGGCAGTTCACTCTTTCTACCACTACTATAAACTTGAAATTGAATATTATTTCCGTAGTTATTCAATACAAACACACCCTTAGAATGCAATTTTTGTAAGCGTTTACTTAATTCTAAACAATCTACTAAATTCCCTCTTTTTTAGAGTGGAAATAATTCGACATTCCTCGTGAATTGAGGTGTCATATTTACACTTTTTAGTTCATAAAATGATTAAACATTTGACTATGAACGGTGGTGTTGTGTATGAAACACACTGATTGGATAAAACTTAGTGTAAGACTTGCTTATGAAAATTTATTAAATAAAAATGGTGGGCCTTTTGGAGCAATAATTGTCAAAGATGGTAAAATTATTGGAGCTGGCGTAAACAGTGTGACAACCCTCAATGATCCAACTGCCCATGCTGAGGTGCAGGCAATTAGAGATGCCTGTTTAAATATCGGAACCTTTACGCTAAAGGATTCTGTTTTATACACTAGTTGTGAACCTTGTCCGATGTGTCTTAGTGCGGCATATTGGTCTAGAATCTCTAAAATTTATTATTTTTTCACAAAAAAAGAGGCAGCTGCAATCGGTTTTGATGATGCCCATATTTATAATGAATTATCGTTACCTTATGAAGACCGCTCAATTCCTAGTGAACAAATCTTCATTCCGGTAAATGATAAGGAGAATCCATTTATCGTATGGATTAACGATGAAGATCGTACAAATTATTAATTTATATGAGTTTATCCTCATAAAAAAAAGGTTGTCATTATGACAACCTTTTCGTTTATTAATCGTATTTCAATGATTGTATTTGTAATCGTTGTTGTTCCATCGTGTATTTTACAATTTTTTGTCTATCTAGATTAGTCAATTTACTATACATTAATGAAATTAACTGCATTTCATTTGATTCCGCCTCATGTATTCTTACAATTGTTGATTCAACTTCAACTTCTTCGTTTATTGTCTTCTCAAACTGTAAATTCATTTTTAATACCACATTCTGATTTACTTGTAATGGAATTGATTTTGGAATAT
>NZ_JBALMS010000121.1:0-1787 GCF_036962205.1 Bacillus sp. JJ664
AACAAATTGTTTCCGTTATTTTTTTCAATGTATAATATAGTGTAGAGGGGGAGTACGGATGTTACAAGATTATTTTTCATTTGATGAACGATTAGGTATTTTACTACCCAACTTATTATTAGACTGGGAAGATTACTCTCACGAACAGCAACAGGCTATTCTGACAGAATGGGAATGCATTAGAGGAAATATTCCTGATCGGATTAAACAGCTTGAGTACTCAATTAATCATAAACAAGAGCAATTAAATAACGAAGCTAATTTTGTCGTTAGCTGTAAACTAAATTCTGAAATTGCGGAATTAGCTTCCATTATTAATGATTTATGGATTTGGTTTAGAAGTAATCAAAAAGTATCTGATGATATGAAGATACATGGATAAAAAAAGGGCCAACAGTTAAACTGTTGGCTCTTTTTTGATTCGCTTTGATAACAATCTATATTGATAAAAAGCTTTCGTATACTCTAAAACGTTTTTTGTAAGATTTTCGTTCCATTTGGCCCCAACAGCTATTCCAGCTACTGGTACCCCACCAATTAAACGATTTTTCAAAGAATGTAGAATAAACAACTTACTAAATTGTAGAAATAATGTTTGATAAACTTCTTCTCCGTTGAACTCACTATCCCAAATTGCAAATACATCCTCATCTTCATGCTTCAAAGTATCGGTCATAAGTGTATGCCATCTCTCATATTTTACTGGCGATGGGAGTAATGCACCTTGCAACACCTTTAAACAACATTCCATTTCTAATGGAATACTGACGTCATATCCATAGCACATAGCAATTTCTTGGACAGTTTTCAGATTTACTAGTAATAAAGCCGGTAAATCACAAAACATCGCAAGTTTAGAACTCGTGCCGCTTAACCCACCTTGTACACTTGAAATAATGAGTGCTTTAGAAATCTCTTGTTCGGCTAAAAAATTCAGTTGGCGTATTGGTAAATTCCTTAAGTCATTAATTTTTGTTATATCACTTCTTAAAATTTGTGCTCTTCGTAAAATATCATTTTTCTTTTCATGGAAATGCTTAGAAGTTTGTAATAAGGATTGCGAGTGAAAGAATGTTGTTGATAAAAAATCATTAAAAGCATCAGAATATGCATGAGGAATTTTTTTAGAAATATAAGAAGAGGCTTTTTTAAACATCTGCTCAAATCGATTTGAGCTATTGTGTCTTTTTTCATTCATCCTTTCACTAATCTCTAACCAAAGATTTAATTCTTTTATACTGTCCATACCATCACCTCAAAGTATAAAAAAACGTAGAGCGCCAAAAAAAGTGAACTCATAATAAGAATATGAGATTTTCTTTTTTTGTATGCTCTACGTTAAATTAAATATTACATTCCAATACGAACAACGTCTCTTGCGATGACAACTTCTTCATTCGTTGGAATAACGATTACTTTAACTGGTGAGTGATCAAAGCTAATGAAAGCTTCTTTTCCTCTTATATTATTTTTACTTGGATCGAAGTAAACTCCCATAAATTCTAGTCCTTCTAATACTGATTCACGAATTTCCGGACCATTTTCACCGATACCTGCTGTGAAAATAATCGCATCGACACCTTTCATTCGTGCAGCGTAAGAACCTAAATATTTATGGATACGACTTACAAATACATCCTGCGCAATAATTGCACGTTTGTTACCTTCTTCTGCTGCTGTTTCAATATCACGTAAATCACTAGAGAAACCTGAAATTCCAAGCATACCGCTCTCTTTATTTAGAACATCAAGTACTTCTTCTGCCGTTTTCCCTGTTTTTTCCATGA
>NZ_JBALMS010000122.1:0-11075 GCF_036962205.1 Bacillus sp. JJ664
GTATTCCACCAGATACTAGTTGAAAAGTTGGAACTAAAAATATTAATAAAATAATCGTTACACTAGTTTGTTGAAGAATATAAGATTGAATATAAAGAATTGTTCTTACTAATACTGTATATCCCATACACAAAAAATAAATCGAAAGGAGCAATACAATGAGTGACCCAAATATTTTTCCTAAATAAAATGTAAAATAGTCAACAAAACTCTTTGTAGGTGTCTTTTCTCTTATTTTTATTAATGAAATACTGATGATTGTACAAATAAATCCTCCGAAAATGATTGCAATCCAACTACTCGTACCGGATTTATCTGCTAATTCACGAGGAAGGGCTAACATGCCTATGCCAATTTGAATGCCAAATATCATTAATATGAATTGCAATATTGATATATTTATTTTTCCATTCATTACATATCCCTTCCAACATATTTATTTACTCGTTCCGTTTGTTTTTTTTATTCCAGAGAAATCTTAGCGGTATTCTAAACAAAGTATCATTTAATTGTGAAATCTTTAGTGGTGAAAATGGTACGCTGTATGACGTTTTAAAATTAGTTAATGTCAAGGCATGTACAATGAGGACCATCGTACTAACAACAAGACCAATTAACCCGAATAAAGAAGCCATTACCATGATTGGAAATCTAATAATCCTTAAACTAGACGCCATTTCAAAGTTTGGAATAATAAAAGACGATATTGCTGTCAGCGCAACAACGATGACCATGATATTACTAACAAGCGCTGCTTGAACTGCTGCTTGACCAATTACGATCCCTCCTACTACACCAACAGTCGTACTAATTGGAGCCGGTAATCGAATACCGGCTTCTCTTAACATTTCCAAGGTAATTTCCATAATGATTGCTTCAACCAATGGATCAAATGGAACTCTTGTCCGTGATTCTCCGATCGAAATTAATAATTTCAAAGGAACAATTTCATAGTTAAAAGAGATGATTGCAATATATAAACCTGGTAAAAAAAGCGTGATAAATAAAGCGACCACTCTAAGAATCCGATTAAATGAACCAACTAGCGTTCTTGAAGAATAGTCATCAATACTTTGAAAGAAAGATAAAAAATTAGAAGGTAGAACAACGACTTCAGCTGACCGATCTAAAATCAAAATGACTCTCCCTTTGAGTAAAGCCAAAGCAGCTTCGTCAGGACGTTCAGTTGTTAATAATTGTGGAAAAGGAGAGAATGCATTTCTTTCCATCAGTTGAGCCATTTGATTCACATTTAAAATAGAATCCTCTTTTATTTCCGAAATTTTCTTCTGTATTGAAGACAATAACTCCTCATCTACTACTCCATCTATGTATGCAAGCGAAACAGTACGCTTATTATCAGTACCTATTTCTGTTTGATAGGTTCGAAAACTACTTGTAGTAATGTATCTTCTTAGTAGTGCAATATTCGTTTGATAGGTTTCAACAAAAGAGATTTTTGTCCCTTTCAGTGAATTATCAATTGTTGGTGGAGAAAAAGGTCTTTGCATCAAATTTTCTGTTGAAAAAATAAAAGCTAAAGGCTCATTTTCTAAAAATAAAATACTTTTGCCTGCTAAAATCGATTTCTCAATGTCTACAATTTTATTTGATCTAACCGCATTATTGTTCATAAACAATTCAAGTTCATCTGAACTAGCTGAAATATGATTTACAAATGAATCAACCTTTTGTTCATCTACTAAACCCGTCAAATAAAATAGAAAGGCTTGTTTTTTTTGGATAACTAAATTCTTTTTTCTAATATCAGAGGTTGAAAAAATTTTACGGATTAATTCTTCATTTTCTTCGATATTCCCATCGATATTAATTGTCGACGAGCGTATTTTATATTTATTTTTGAAACTACCATTTTGTAAATCCATTTAATTACCTCTCAAAAATGACCTCAAATAATTTGACTCCTAGCAACTAAGTTTGTTCATTTTGCGGGTGAAATATGCATGGTATTTTCTTCATAATTTGTGAATTGAACATAAAAAAAGAAGGACACCACTAAAGTTGCACTTCTAGTTATTTTCATTTTTTCCTGAAAATTAATTCACAATCTTCTTTTTCACTTTAGATGGTTCAATTGATGTAAGAAACCCTTTTTTTCTATAAGATTGTTACTTTTTGAGTTTTTAACTATGCAGACAGAAGTTGATTACAACGGAAGGTACGAGACTCTTGTCGGATTAGCGGGATCGTTGAGACCCTGGAGGCGTGCAGAGGAGGCTCAAGCTCACGCCCCACGGAAAGGGAGCATCCTGGAGTTGTAATCAACTAACGCATTTATAAATAGAAAACGTATCAGGAAACTGCTCATTTGAAATAGTTGCGATTCTTTTTCTCTATGTAATAAAATGATTTGTAACAATAGCTTTCGGATAATGAGATTGATCGTCAGAAAAATTAGCCTATGGGAGTGGGAAGTTTGAATTTAGTTTATGAAGTGATATCAGAAGAAAAAATAGAATATTGTAGAGATTTATGTAATGAACTAATGGCATTCCAAAAATCAAAAGCACATATTACACCAGCATTATTTGATAGCATGAATTTTGATACGAGATTAGTTCCTTCAGTTAAAAACGCCATACATAACTATATTGTGATTGTAAAAGATGATGCTAAAATAGTAGGTTATGTTTATGCAAATATCTCACCAAAAGAAGTTTATTCAAACAGCTTTGCTACTTTTTTTGACCTATCATCCGTAGAAAAACAAAATGTAGGATGTTTATCTCAGTTTTATATAAAAGAAGAATACAGAAAATATGGAGTAGGCTCCGTTCTATTTAAAATGTCAATGAACTGGTTAAAAGAGTTTGATGATGTAGATGACTATTTCATTTACGTTTCTAATGGCAATGAAGATGCCCTAGAATTTTATAAACGAAAAGGATTTACAGTCAGTCATGATATCTTAGATGGCTTTATAACAGTTCTGCGTAGTAATCAAGAATTTAAATGATAACTCAATTTAAAAAAGCACAGTATTCTCTATTACATACTGTGCTTTTGCTGTCTTTATATTTAATGACTACTCTTCATCTTCCCTCAACAAGTCAGCTAAAAATTTTTCTCGATGCTGTAAGAAGTATTTTGTGATTTGATAATGGTCTGTGTCTTCATATGCTATTTTGGATATTTCGCCGTTATCGAAGCTTAAAATGTTTGCATTAGGACAACCAAGTAAGATCGGTGAATGCGTTGCGATAATGAATTGGGAGTTTCCTTCTTCAGCTAAATCATGGAGAATTTTTAAAAATGTTAATTGTCTTGCTGGAGAAAGTGCAGCCTCTGGCTCATCTAGTAAATAAATCGCATCACCATTAAAACGATTTAAAAATAATGACAAAAATGATTCACCATGAGATTGTTCATGTAATGATTTTCCGCCGTAGCTTTTAAATGCTAAAGGATCATCCATTTCATCAAGATAAGTTGCAAAATGATAAAAAGATTCCGCTCTTAAAAAGAAGCCATTTGTTATCTTTGGCAACCAAGATAGTCTGATATAGTTACTAAGCGATGATTCAGACGCAAAAACTTCATAGCTATTATTACGTCCCCCACCTGCTGTATGAAATCCACATTTGTCAGCAATCGCTTCTAATAGAGTTGATTTACCGGAACCATTTTCTCCAACAAAAAATGTAATATTACTATCTAAATTCAACTCATCTAGCTTTCGAATTGAAGGAATTGAGAAAGGATAGTTTGAAAAAGACGGTACAACATCCTGTAATAGTGTAATTTTCTTTAAAAACATGTTTATCACCTAAACAAATTATACAATATTTAAAATGATTTAGAGACATAAAAAAACAACAGAAAAGATCTGTTGTTCCTTTAAAAAAGCGTTACAATTGCATCTCTATATAATATGATTGCTTTTACAATGTGGAAAACGCTAACTAGGATCAGTGTCACTTCGAATGCTGATACATGTAGCAATAAGAACTTTTTGCGAAGGATATGCTGTCTAAAAAGCGCTGGAAACCCCTCATCTTTTTTTAGACATATGAAATAAAAAAGTAAAATCACAAGGTATAAAAAGAAAGCCAGGTCTAGATAAGACCAGTCAAGTACATTAGCGAATTTAAAACATCCCCAAATAATGACAGCATTCAAAATGAAAGCAACAATCCATGTGAAGAAGGAAGATGTTGTATATATCGTTTTCATTTGATCACTTCTCCTTCTATTTTACAGATATCCTCTGTAGTCAATTTTTACGCGACTCCTACTTCGTTTATGCTTTTTCTCTTCCTTGTCAGGTGAAAATTTTTATACAATTGAAAAATGCGAATACACACCAAGCTCTTCATACTCGTGATAAAATGGAAAATATATAATTAGAAAAGGAATGAATCAATATTAATCTACAAGAAAAAGTAAAAATTCTACCACTTACTCCTGGTGTATATTTAATGAAAGATTCACAAGGTCATATTTTATATGTAGGAAAAGCAAAAAGTTTGAAAAAACGAGTGCAAACATATTTTCAAAATACAAAGACACATTCCCCAAAAATTAAAAAGCTTGTAGCACATTTAAAGGATTTTGATACGATTCAAACAGATACAGAATTTGATGCTTTTATGCTGGAATGTCACTTAATAAAAGAAATAAAGCCACATTATAATCGAATGATGAAAAGTCCACAGTCCTTTGCTTACTTAGTCATAGATCCTCATAAAAAAGTCCGAAAAATCGAAGTTAGCAATCAACCAACAGATATTGAAGATTCATTCATCTTCGGCCCTTTTACAAGTAGAAGTTTAGTTGAACGAGCGATTAATGGTATAAAAGATTGTTTTAAAATTAATTGTGCATTTTCAACTATTAAAAATAGTGCTTGTCTTAATTATTCGTTAGGTACGTGTAATGGCGTTTGTTTAGGTGGACAGGCAGTTGAAGAATATAACGCAATCATTGATCGACTGATTGGTTTTTTGAATCGAACAGATATGAGCTTAATAGAGGAAATGCAACAGATGATGCATCAAGCTTCTGAAGAATTTAATTTTGAAGCAGCTACTAAATATCGAGATTGGATCGACACTGTTTCCCTTCTATTAAAGAAAGAAAAAGTAATTGAATTTACCGAAGAAAATCATAATATCATCATGATTGAGCGCTTAGATGATACTTCAATAAAGATGTTTCTAGTGAAACGTACTCAAGTTCTCTTTAGTGAAATATATCAAATGAAAAACATTTCGACTGATCAGTTAATAGAAACAATTAGGTCAAACGCTCAAGCATACTTTGTCAATCATGAAATGAAAGAATCATATGATGTAAGTCGTGATGAAATTGATGAGGCGCAAATTATCTATAGCTATCTTAATAGTCCAAACTGTCATTCAGTCATCATAAAGAATCAATGGTTAAAAACGATGAATTCTTCAACCCTTGATAAAAAGCTATTAAAGTTTATCTTAGCACTTTAAAATTTCTACATTTATACATGTACGGCGACAAGTACGTAGATCATCATTTATAATAAGAATGAATGTATTTACTAATTTTACTTTAGGGAGGTGATAGAAAATGACAAGTAATGTGTTTTTGTCAGATTCTGCAACGTCTCATGCAAAGCCTAATATTGGAAAGGCGATACTTTGCATGGGGTGAGTACTACATTTAATCGCCCAAGTAAGCTTTTTTAAATATTGGCTTTGCACCTTATTTTAAACGAAAAATAAATAAGGGGCGTTACAGTCATGACATATTTAAAAGCAACGGCTATTTTACCTGAAAAATTGATTTCGGAAATTCAAAAGTATGTTCAAGGAGAAACAATTTATATTCCAAAACCTGAAACGACTCATAAAAAATGGGGATCTCGTTCAGGCACTAGAAAATTTATTGACGAAAGAAATATCAAGATCAAAAAAGCTTATAAAGCTGGCACTTCAATTGATCAATTAGCTGATGAATATTTCCTCTCTTTTGAAACCATTAAAAAAATTATTTATACGAAATAAATCGTAAAAGCACTGACGCTTATCAGTGCTTTTTTTATGGCGAGTTTAATTAGCAATCGTTTTCTACATATTAATTTGGAGTAATCTTGTGTAAAGTAAAATTAATGATTGTATATGGGTATACCTTGATTAGGAGTGAAGAAAATGGAACCCTTTATAAGAAGTGATCAATATAACTTCATCAGAGCACAAATCCAAGTGCTTGTGAATGCACATTCGACTGTTAATGATCGAATTGTATTACGTGCATTAAAATCTCTTACACATGAAAAAGTTTATAATATGTTTTCTGACATAAACGAAGAACAAAATCAGCTACTTTCTCCAATTATTACAATTGAAGATAAGGCAGAAGCTGAAAAAGTACTAGCGCAAATCAAGCCATATGTATTTCCTTTTAAGAAGATTTCCGAACAAGGAATAAAAAAATTATTCCCGAAGGCTAAAAAACTAAAGACGCCTATTTTAGAAAATCTAGATCTAACAGAAGTTACTTATTTAGGCTGGGATGATATTGGCTCAAATAAAAAATATATTGTTACCTACTACAATCAAAAGTTAATAGGCTTGCAAGGTACATTTAATCTTGTAAACAAGAAAGGAATTTGTACATTTTGCCATAAATTTGAAGAAATCGGAATGTTTATGACAAAAACAAAAGGTGCGGATCAAGGTACTTTTATAAAGAGAGGAAATTACATTTGTAAAGATAGCAAGAAGTGTAATCAAAATATTACATCATTAAATAAACTGCATGATTTTATACAATTAGTGAATGGTTAATATTGTAAATGAAAAAAGGCGAGCTTTTTAAAAGCTTGCCTTTTTTCATTTATTTGTTTGACTCTTCCCGTAAGACATTATATTTCCTCAAATATAAGAGTATCTCTTCTTCCGATTCTCAAACTTCCTATGAATAAAACCTACAACCAATCCGAAAGTTAAAATGATTAGAGAGATATAACCATTACTTATTATTCCTTGGAGAAAACCAAATAGTACTGCTGATATGAAAGCAACTAATATTATTATTAAAATGTCCAACTTTTTCATGTAATCATCCTTCTAGCTCGTTGTTAGCTCTAATCATATTTCTATTATTATACTATTCCTCTTTTCAATTACATCAATAATAAGGCACAAATGACTTTTGGTCAGGTTGAACTAAAGTTGAACGTTAATTAAATTATTTCTCCAATTGTTCAGATATCTTCTTTAATTGCTCTGATATCTTCTCAAATGTTTTTTGATTTTTTAGCTGAATGTCAAATAGTTTCAAAATCCCTAAAAATAATATAAATACTGCAATTTGCTCCATACTTTTTCACCAATCTATAGTTGTTATAAGAAGTTAATCATAACATAAAATATAAATCTTTATATAATTAGGTTGAAAGAGCGACTAATCTTTTGATTCACTGTTATGAATCCTTTAACTTTACGTTAAAAATTAAAAAAGAATTGCCGAAGCAACTCGGAATGTTCAACTAATACATTTTATTTGTTTATTCGATTAATTTTTATTGAACTAAGTTCGACCGGGATATAAATCTTATTTTTAAGTACAACATTCCCCATTGAGTCAAATAAATTTTCAATAAGTAATACGAATAAATTATGATTTGAACGTAATTCATAGTTTGCTGAAGGAAGGACAGATTCTGTATATTTTATTTCGATAGTTGATGAATGAATTAACATATAAATATCTTCTTCAAGTATTTTTAGTATACTTTGCTGATCGTTGAGATTCATTCGATATTGGGACGCTGTCTCACTTGGGAACATTGTAAAAACATGTGCAACTATTTTATTGTTACTCTTGTACCACCTATTAAACCTAATCATAACTGCTGAATCTTTATTAAATATCTTTTTAATGTAATCAAAATCGTCTGAAAAACTAAATTCTAAAGAAGCATCAATATCATCAATCGTTTCTGTACAACATTGAAAAACTGTATTATCTATTTTTTCTAATCCAACATTTCGTACATTTACATTTTGTTTTATAAAATTCCCTTGTCCATGAATTGCTTCAATAAAACCATCCTCTTTTAGTAAACCCAATGCTTGTCTTAGAGTCATTCTACTAACATTCATCAGCTTAGATAGTTCTAGTTCTGAAGGTAGCTTACTTCCAATTGGGTAGACTCCCTCACTAATTAGTTTAAATAATTTTTCATAAACCTTTACGTATAAAGGTATTTTTTTTTTATTTTCAACGAACATAACAACACTCCTTACGAATATTATATCGACTTATAAATTATTCGCAATCTCGTCTGTTAAATAGGAATGTAGGTCACGACTATTATTCATTTTCATCAAAAACCTAAAATTTCTAACCTTAAGAATATTGCTTAATTTGACATGTTGGAATATAATTTAAATAAATTAGACAACTAACTATACCACTATATATCATGGTCTTATTATTGTCATGAACAATGATGTAATCAGAAATAAAAAAACTACTTATTTCTTTATTTTTGAAAGGGATACATTTCATTAGGAATGAACAAATTACTTGATATCAAGGGTTACTAATTGAATTATTTTTTTATAATGATGTAGATTAAAAAGAATAGAAATGGAGAGGTAATAATATGACAACACCACATAATACAGCTAAAGTTGGAGAAATTGCTAAAACAGTTTTAATGCCAGGAGATCCGTTACGTGCGAAATATATTGCGGATACATTTCTAGAAAATCCAATGCAGTTTAATGGTATACGTAATATGCTTGGCAATACAGGAACTTATAAAGGAAAACAAATATCTGTAATGGGATCTGGTATGGGAATGCCTAGTATAGGCATCTATTCATACGAATTATATAAATTTTATGAAGTAGAAAATATTATCCGTGTTGGTAGTTCAGGGGCTTATACAGATGAATTGAATATACACGATATTGTGCTTGTAGATAGTTCTTGGAGTCAATCTACATACGCAAACGTACAAGCAGGCACTGATGGTGATATACAGTACCCTTCTGAGTTATTAACGAATAAAATTGAAGAAACTGCAAAGCAAATTAATATTCCGATTGTTAGAGGAAGAATACATTCCAGTGATGTGTTTTATTATGAAAGTTCTGTACCAAATTATGTTGATTTCTATAAGAACCATAAGTGTATTTGTACAGAAATGGAAAGCTATGCTTTATTTCATAATGCGAAAATTTTAGGAAAGCAAGCAGCCTCATTACTTACTATTTCAGATTCTTTAGTAACCCATGAGGAAATTAGTGCTGAAGCAAGACAAACTTCTTTCAATAAAATGATGCAAATTGCATTAGAATCTTGTTTGTAAAGTATAGGAATATAAAATGCCAATAGATGCAAGAGCATTTATTGGCATTTTCATTTTGGAAAACATTATATTTTGAATACTCTAGAAAACCAATCAAAAAATTTTTTTCGAAGTATTTCCTATCTTATCACAGCTCACTATGAAATAATCTTACATCTCCTACACAATTAACCCTATACTATCTTTTTATCCCCTATGTGCCCTCTTTAATTTTTGTTCTTTCTCAACTAATGCATACGTCAATTGTATTGTGCCTTATCATTTCTTCTTTTTTTAACATAATCCCAAACAATATAAATAGCGGATTGTGAAAATAAGATTACCAACATCCAAACACTCAAGTTTTCAGGATTGAAATTACAAACAAAGATGACTATAGGAATAAAAATTAAACTGATTACTAAAAATTTTATCATTTTGTCTCCTTTTGATTTTCATCTTATTACTTTTTAATTCTATTCAATTTTAATTAATCCTTTTCCTAATAAAACTAGACTGTCAGTTGTTCAATAAAAAGAGCCAAAAAAGTCCCTACTTTAGCCATGTTGACTACAAAAAAAGCGATACATTTAGATGTATCGCTTACGCTAGTTCAATGACATTGATGCAACCTAAAATGTTTACTCTTTATGAGTTGCTTCCTTTCCCCACTCGGTTATTCAAGCTAAATAGTAATTCACTTTCTTTAAACAAGATTTATTATATATTCCACTATAGTTATAGTTTTTCAAGCAGAGGATTGATACTTTCTTCAATAAATTTACTATTTCCTAATTTATCTAACTTTGACTTTGTTTCAAAAAAACTTTTTGCAGCCTCTAATATCTCTTTACAAAAATAATTCGGTTGAATATCATAGTTATTCGTTTTATCACCAATTTTTATGGTTATTCCATTATTACTATTTGTATTTAGTGATATATAACACTCGTAATCTGGATAACACTCGATTGCCTCCCCATTACGAAGAAATTCTTCAATAAGATGAAAGTACACATACCACATATCAGTTATGGTCCCAAAGTAAGTGTTATTAATAATGGGTTTAAAATGATACTGCACATCTACAAATCCGTAGAGCCTGTCTTCCTCTTTAAGAAAACTAAATTTTTTCTCGTTATTTTTTTCAAATTCTATATAAAATTTTGAGTATTCTTCTGGCTGAACAAGATCATTGTACCAACTACCGTCTTTACTAATATATGATTTTACAATTAACATTTGGCACCCCATGGAATTTAATTTAGTCAAATATAGGTGAATTACACTTACATCGAAGTAATCCCTATCATAAAAAGCATAAGACCAGTCATAGCGAAACTAATAGTAACGGTTAAAACAGATAAATTAATATTTTTCTTAAAGTTCATTACTCCAAAAATAAAGCCACACAATACGGTTCCCCACCATAAAATATCAGCTAATACTTCGTTAATTTTTTCTAATTGACTTGAAAAAAACATGACAAAAAGCAGAACTTGAAAAAAGAGTGATAAAATCAATCTCCAATGTGGTTTATTGAACTTACCCTTTTCCCTTTGAAGATTAGCAATGCCAAGAACAAAAAAGATTCCGAAAACGATTAAAACGAATGTCAATAATATCAAACTAATCACAATTCTAGCTCCCCATATTAATTATCTTTTTAAAACCAGTACGTTTCTTCCGCTCGTATTATTATTCCTCTTCGATGTTACCATAATTATTTATTTTTCTGATATTCTATTTAACTTCTAAATAGTAAAATAGGAGC
>NZ_JBALMS010000123.1:0-9563 GCF_036962205.1 Bacillus sp. JJ664
TTTCATGCGTTTGTTCTATATCCTTAATACCCGCTTACGGATTGAATTAAACCAGCACCAGCTTTTATATTAGCTTCAACTGTACCTCCTATATGGACAATCAAATCACCTATATCAACATCCTTTTTTATATCAATGTTACCTCTATATTTATTATTATTTGATTTCAAGCTTACTTCCTTAATATAAAAGAAATCAATTTCAACATAAGTGGTCGTATATCCTCTTTCAATCCATTTTCTTGGTGGTTTATCAGCATATATAGGCAAGTCAAAAGCTACTGATATTCTATCTCCTTCTCTAGTTATCTCAATTTTTTCAATTCGTAAATTTTCTAAAGGAGGTACATTATTGTATATCATTGAGATAAATTTTTCCTCACCAAAATGTTCTATCCAAATATTCTCCATCCCCAATCTTTACATAAAACACATTCATTTGGTTTCACTATTTTATCATTTCCTTCCTCAACTATCCTGTCAGTTAGCACAAAAAAGACCGACTATACAGTCGATCATGTTGTTTAACTAATGCTTTCGTTAGTTATACATGAAAAAATGTTAACATAAGAATTCTTTTCTTAAATTCTTCAGTTCATTTAAGCGTTAATTGGTTAAATAAAAAAAGTTGAATCAATTAAGCTTATTCCATTGCCAATGCATCTGCTTTAGTTACATGAACTGTACCAAATGGATGATGTGGAGGTGCATAAATCGAATATATTTTTAATGGAATATTACCTGTGTTGGTAACATTATGCCATGTTCCAGCCGGTATCATAATAGCAAAATCATCATAAACTTTTTGTGCAAAATTTAGATTATCTTTTCTTTTGCCCATTTGAACGATCCCTTGACCTTGTTCAATGCGTAAGAATTGGTCAACGTTAGGGTGTATTTCTAATCCTATGTCTTCCCCAACTTTAAGACTCATTAATGTAACTTGTATATGATTTCCTGTCCATAATGCGGTACGATAAGTATTGTTTTGCTTGGTAGCCTCATTGATATTTACTACAAACGGTTTTGGTCCATAATCTTTTAACTCAATATTATTTCTTTCCTCTAATGATTTTAAAAAATCAAGTTGGTTAGCATCGTAAATATCCCAGTAATCGGGATATCTCACATAGTTATACTTTGGAACATTAACATAATGAGGGTATTGATATTGAAAACGATTTAGATATTGGTACGGGTACATACTAGGTGCAAAATACATTTTTTTCACCCCACAAATTTATTAAATTATCATATGCACTTTTTTAGGTATTGTACCCTCTTGTATATATGATCTTATTTATCTAATCTGCCACATGTTGCATAAGAAATAATTAAAAAGGAACATATTTCAAATAAGAAATACGTTCCTTTTTTGTTTTAAATCCATTCCAAAAATTATGAAAAATAATATTCCGGAGGTTTCTGAAAATTTCCGGAAGTTTACTAAAATCCACTAATAAACTACATATTTAATGCTTCCTGTTTAACTCTTTGTAAAAAATCTTCCACTACTTTCATAGCACCTTTTTTATTCCCTAGCTTTAGCATTGCTCGTCCAACGAAATTAACACCTTTATTTGAACCTTCATAAATAAATTTCGTATGATTTTCATCTATTTTTTCAAGTTTAAACAGTAGATTCGTTTCAAATGCATTTGCTAATACAAAGCTGATTTGCTTTTTCTTCCTAGTTTCCGTATCTTCATAGTCTAATGTATTCACAATATATGTTTCTACTCGTTTTCCTTCTCGGTAGCTTTGTTGGTGTTTTGCACCAATTTCGTTTTCGTTCTTTTCAATTATTATATGTTCTTCGACTTTTGGCATGATTTTTTGAATGTTCTTATCTAAAAATAAGCTCCATACTTTTTCAATATTTGTTTCGATGATAACGTCTTCTTTCCACTGAATCAATTTGGTTCCTCCTTACCAGATGCAATAAATTCATCAATTTCCTCTAAATGTAATGATAAATCTTCTATTTGCAGCTGGTTCTTTTTTCTTTTATTATTTAACAACTTTTCTAAATTTGTAAATGACTCATCTTCCATAACAGAAATCATTTCTTGAATCGTAAAACCAAATCTACGTAATTTGCTTAAAAGCATGGCAAGAAACTAACTTCCATCATCATAGTAACGATAATTATTTTTAGGATCAATATAAGCAGGTTCAAGCAACTTCACTTCAGCATAGTATCGCAAAGTTTCTTTACTTAGTCCTGTTATCTCTGCGAAATCACCTATTTTATACATTTTATCCTCCCACTACATCATAAACTGTGGGGTACACCACACGGTCAATATTTATTTCTCTTTAATTAGTATATACCTTAGTTAAATTGATTCAAAAAGAAGAATGCAATTTTTAATAGTAAAAGATTAGTGTTTTTAAAACAATCCAATAAAAAAAGAGAAACCATAAATGATTCCCCTTCTTCTAAAAATTATTTTAAGCTTCTTCTGTATTTATATTGATTATATTGAAAATGAATAAAGCAACCTACGCAAAATCCTAGTATTGCAACGAATGCAGCTAAGCCAACCATGATCGTAAATACATAAAATATAATCTTAAATCCTAATAATGCACTAATAAATGCAATGGCTAAAAAAGTTACTGATATAACTTGATTAAAGTTTTGCTGTTGCTGATCTTCTTGAATATATTCAGAATGATTTTTTTTCAAAAAGGTTTTCGCAATTCTCATGACTGGATTAAATTGCAAGAACAGTCCTCCTATGCCACTTAATAATGGGATTAACAAAAACCAAAATACACCAGTAAATAAAGTTAGTAATACAGATAATACAATCGTCCACTGATTTGCGCGTACTAATGGTAATGGAATCGAGCCATTTTTTGATTTCGCCATTCATATCCAACCTTTCACATCGGAATAATTATGTATAATCATAATATGTTTCGAATCCCTTTACAATTAATATAACTTGGAACTACATAAAAATTAAAAATGACACAATTTAAAAGCGATTACTCAAATTGATCACTTTTAGAATCAAGATATATTCGGTGTACCAGACTGAACAGGATATAAGCTCCCATTAAACGCAAAAGAAATCTTGCCAGTTTCTTCAGATACGACCAAGACAAGCGCATCACTTTCTTCTGATATCCCAATTGCTGCACGATGCCTTGTTCCTAGTTTTTTATTTTCATATGTAATTTTTGATAATGGTAGTACATTCCCAGCGGAGATAATTGTATTTTGTTCAACTAAAACCGCTCCATCATGCAACGGACTACCAGGATAAAAAATCGATTCTAACAGAGCAGATGATAATGTTGCCCCTACTGGTATACCTGAACTCATCAGCTGTTCGAGTGAATCATCCCGCTTAACTACAATTAATCCTCCATGCTTTCGCTCTGATAAATGTTGCACAGCAATTGTCAGTTCTTCAAAAATATCTGTATAAGGAGAAAGATATGAATTTAAATAGAAGGAAGAAGCTTCTAATTGTAGTTTATTAAATACACGATGGATATCTTCAAACTCTGTTAAAATACCGCAACCTTTATTTTCTATTTTTCCGATCATTCCTTCAATTTTAGAATTGATTTGTGTAAGTGTACTCGTTAAATTTTTCTGTATTGTTGGTGTTAATTGAGATTCAATTTCTTCCATTTCCAATTCATCAACTCTCTTTCAAACCTAGTTAGCTTATTTTACTATACCCACCAGTACTGGAACATATACCATTCTTTTCCATTTAAAAATCATGCCAAAAACCTCAGAAGACGAATGCCCCCTGAGGTTTTTTTATCCCATTTAATCACAATATATATTTTTACCTATTATCTTTTTATTTTAGTAATTCTATTACTTTAATCATTCCAGACGGTGTTATAGCAACATTATTAAAAGAAGGTATTTCATTTTGATCTACATCACTTTTAATCCATATTATACCGTTGATAAAACCTTCTTGTTCTAGTTCGATTATTGCAGGTGTAACGTATTCAATTGCAACTCCAACTTCATTATGGATCCCTTTTTCAAAATTAGGCTCTTTTTCTTGAAGTTCTTTAAAGATCGCAAGTAACATCATCTCTGCATCAGATATCATCGTAGTCATAAAAACACCACCTTTCCTCATTGTCATTAATCATTAATTCGACAAAAGTTGGCATTTTCCTTTTTTTTCCTTAAGGTTCAAAATGATATTTTTTTAATACGCTATTTGTTTTATCAATCAACTCATCGTTACTATAATTTGGTACTGATTTATTATCAATTTTGTATTTTTGTTTTAATAAAATGATCCGCTTAACACTTTGGTTAATACGTTCCTCTGAAATCGAGCCATTATTTACTGCTGTTTGAATTGCTTTAAATACTGCTTTTACTTTATTCGTATCATGAGCAACCATAATGATGTCGCTTCCAGCTTGAATAGATTTTACAGATGCATTAGCTAAGTTGAAATGTTTTCCAATCGCATCCATTGTCATATCATCTGTCATGACGACCCCATTAAATTGCATATCATTTCTTAAAATGTTAGTGACCACTTTTTTAGACATTGAAGAAGGATTATTCGAATCAATTTTCGGCAATAAAATATGCGCAATCATCACAACATCGGCATTTTGCTTTATCGCATTCTTAAAAGGAACCAATTCAAAGTCTTTTAAATCATCGTATGATTTATATACGATTGGTAATGTTAAATGTGAATCAACACCTGTATCACCATGACCTGGAAAATGTTTGATAACAGGTATGATATTATCCGACTGAATTCCTTTCATTGTTTGAATTCCGAGTTCACTCACAATTGAAGCACTATTACCAAATGAGCGATCTCCAATGACCGGGTTATTTGGATTACTATTAATATCAAGTACTGGTGCAAAATCAAGGTTAAAACCAAACGTTTTCACTTGTTTCCCTAAGATTTGACCAATTGCAAATGACAACTCAGGATTGTTTCGCTTCCCAATTTCTTCACTCGATGGAATTGTTCCAATATTGGCTGGTAAACGAGAAATCCTTCCACCCTCTTGATCTACTCCAAATAAAATTGGCAGAGGATTCGATTCATTGGCCTTCTTTAAAGAGTTTATTAATTTAACAGATTGCTGTTTACTTTTTATGTTGTCACTATAAAAAATAAATCCACCAATTTTATTTTGCTGCACTAAGTTTTTCATTTCTTCAGTATACTTAGTTCCATAAATTCCTGAAAAAATCATTTGTCCAATTTTTTCATTTAAACTCATGTTTTTAATCTGCTCATCAATATTCATAGATAAAAAATCTGAAGGTATGACTTCATTCGTATTATTCATCATTGAGACAGATATATGATGTACTGACGGATTCGGGTTCTCATCGGTTGGTCGTGGTAAGATAAACTTTAATTCATAATTATGAGCTAGTTTATAACCAAGAATAATTTGATCAACTTCTTGATCTTTATAATATTTGATTGTCGTCGGATTCTGTAATAACTCAATAATCGAATCATAGTGAATTTCATGTAGATTCGGTTTATAGGATCTCGCCTCAAAGACAAATCCATCTTGATCATATCCGACAGCGATTGCTGGGTCTTTAAACGTTATATACGTTCCTTTTTCAACCTCATCTTTTTGACTGATCGATCCAAATCTTCCAATTACCTCGTTTATATCCGTTTTACCTACAAAAATACTCGTTTCGGATATCTTACCTTGTTGAGCATTTGAAATAATTAATGCTAATAATTCTTGTTCATCTAACGATTCGCTTTCATCTTCAACGATTTGTTCAGTTTGAAATGAAGGCTGACTTTGTTTTGAAGGATGTTCTTCTTTTGCATCACCCTTCACATAAAACACACTAATCCCACATATTAGGATGATGCCAATGATCATCCAGAGAGCTCTTTTAATTGCTAACTCCTCCTAAAACATTCTTATATGTCAATCTATGTATAATTCTTTAGAAATTGATTTTTGTTAATCATTTTTAATAATGTATTGGGCACCTTTCAATCTCATTATGCATAACATGGGAAAGATTAACAAGGAGGGACCCTTTTTAATGACTACGAAAGAACATAATGATGTAATGCATCAATATAACTATTATTTTAGACATATGAATCCTAATCAATCAACTCCATATTCTTATCAACCTTATCATTTCAATAACGAATATTACACAAATACAACTCAAAATGGATTGATAGATCATAATGACTTATATTTTCGTCAACATATCCTAACATTTGTATTAATTCATGGCTCTTGGGCTGACCCTACTTTTTGGAATGGAATTGCTGGAGAATTACGTAAAATGGGGCATATCGTCCATACACCTCAGTTACCAGGTCATGGAACAGATAAAAACAAAAATGTAACCCACGCAATGATTACACAGTCTGTTGTTGAATATATTACAACACAAAATTTAAAAAACATCATTTTAGTTGGACACAGTTTTGGGGGTAGCGTCATCCAAAAAGTAGCTGAACAGCTTCCAGATCGAATTAAGCGATTAGTCTTTTGGAATGCTTTTATTTTAAAAGATGGCGAAAGCATGGCAGATCAATTTCCACCACAAGGACAGCAGTTTATATTAGGACTTGCACAGCAATCCCCTGACCATTCAATTAAACTGCCTTTTTCTTATTTTAGGGAAGTTTTCGTTAACTTAGCAGACCTGCAAACAGCTCAACAAATCTATAACTCTACTACCCCTGAACCATCAGCACCACTGACTGAAAAGTTAGATTTAAAAGCATTTTATCAGTTAACTACTCCTAGAAGCTTTATCAACTTACTTGAAGATACAGCTATACCTGCTGGAGAAACTTATGGATGGTACCCACATATGGCTAGTAGATTAGGCATTTTCCGTTTCATTCAAGGACATGGAGATCATATGACGACTGCAAAATTACAACCGAGAAAAGTCGCCCATTTAATAGTAAATGCAGGTAGGGATTAATGATCGTATATCTTTTAATCTCACTAAAAAAACGCCCAGAAAATAATTTCTGAGCGTTTTTTAGCATATAGTTTAACTACAAATTACCGATTGATATCAATTGAATAGAGCAATAAACATACGAATACAATAATCATTATTATTTTTGAAGCTTTTAATAAAGTTTTACTTGAAACAGTTTTATTAAGTAAGTAAAAAAATCCTACTACCCAAATACCATTTTGAAAAAATGTCACAATAATATTTCTAATCATATTTATTGTAAAATGGTAATCTCCCATTTTTCATTCCTCCTTTTTTTGCTCATCCCCCTGCTCTATACTTATTACAGTTTGCAACACTAATTCCTGCTACTTTGGAATCGTTTTTGCATAATAAATTTAATGTATATTTAATTTTACTAATTTATATTTAATATTTTTAAAACTTATAATATACTAATATAGGGAAAAACACATTACATATAGAGGAGACCAAAATGAAAAACTTTAAGAAAATTACATCATTCGTTACTGCAACGACAATAACAGCAGGAATTCTTTTAGGTTCAGTCCCGACAGCAGCATCTGCAAAAACCACTTCAAAAACAACTCAAGCGCAAACAGCATTTAAAAATCAGATTAGCGCATACAACAAGACTTTAAACAACTATAAAAAAGATATTAAAGAAAATGATGAGTACATTTATGAGCTTTACATGGATCTACAAAGATACAGTAAAGAGTTTACAAAATATGGATATACAGGTAAAGATGAACTAACGAAGAAGATTACAAGTTTTAGAGCAAAACTTGATAAAACTCGTAAAGATAACACAGCTATAGACATGAAGAAAGTTTCTGCTACTTTTAATGCTTACCTTAAAAAAGGTGATACAAAAAATGCAAAAACATATTATGTAAAACAAAAAGCAAAATTACTTGCTATCCTAGTCTACCAAGATGATTTAATGTATGACATTGAAGATTATGCTTATGAAATTGAAGAGCAATTGTTCACTGAAAACGAAATTTATATTCACAATCAGTTGCCTACAGAATATGAAAATTATGATATTGAAATGGCAAAAATGCTGAAAAGTTCAATTGAATTACTGACAATCGAACAAGAAGTTCAATCTCATGCATATAAAGTCCTTAATATGGATTACCCTTTATACAAGCAAATTCAAACTGACCTAGAGTCAATTACTGAAAAATACATTAACGAAGATTCTATTGATGATATGATGGATTTTATGGACAGTGACGACTTATATTCTGCAATCGAAAAAAGAGATGTATTAAAAGTTAAAATAGCTATTATCAAAACGACAAATGATGCTAAAATATATATTTCATTAATTGAAAAAATAAAAGCAGATATTGATGCTTACAAAATGAATCTGCCTGTAAAGTTTGCCGATAAAGCGAAAGAACAACCTGCAGAAACAACTGAAACACCTACTAACTAATTAAGAATCAAAAAGAGGAGTAATTTATTACTCTTCTTTTTTTTATGAAATGAAACAAAATAAAAAACAGTCCCTTTTTTGAAAATCATCTCTTCCAAAGGACTGTTTTTTATACTTCACTTGCTGTAATTTATCTTTTTTAGTTTTCGTCTTACGTGTATTTAAATCTAACATTGCAAATGGACTTCTACTTAATTCTGGGTTTCTGTTTCCTTCTCTTGCTAATTTGTCTCTAAATTTCCTTGCTTTTGATTTACTCATATTAGCACCTCTTTTGTCATTTTCTTCTTCTATTATATACTTACCTTTGAAATTTTCCACTCAATATAAGTAGCTATTTCACATCTTTTTTCGAAATCGGAATAAATCGGTCAAATACACCAATAACTTTAATCTCTTGATCTAATACTTTTACCTCATAAAGAGAAAAAAAGACATAGTCATGCTTTGTCGTAACTGAACTAATTAAGTGATCCCCCACTAATTCAATCCCAAATTTAAGATATTTATTATTTGATTCTTCAACTAGTTTATCTTTGGCCCATACAACAAATTGATGTTTCGTTGGATTCGTTTTTGCTGAGATAAATAAAACGATTGCTAAAATGATGATGAATATATATTTTTTCATTTTGAACCTACCTATTATTTTATTTCTATTCTTCATATATTAAAGTATTTGGCTCATTAGTCCAAATTTTTCTAGGTTTTTTTGGCATAAAAAATGACAACACCTATATGAAGGAAGTTGTCTATTTAAAAACGATATAACTAGCATTTAGTATGCTTCTATTAATCTCTATCTTTGATGATCAAAACAATATATTTTCCCTTTAAACTTTTCTTTATTCGTTAAACAATAAGTCACGACTTTTTCAGATACATTCTTACTACAAATAGCACACTTTGAGTTTGAATTAGTGTTAACATTCTTAGGTTGAACAATTGCTTTCTTAATTAAATTTATATGCTCTTCCCTAATACGCTCATCGACAATATTACCCTGCATTAAATTAGTTTGCATTGTAAGAATTTCTACATCTGTAAAAATTTTCGCCTTTTCCTGTAATTTTAACACATTGATTTTCCTATTAATTATATCCGATAATTCTGTGTCATACACAATCAAATCATTTGAATGGATTTT
>NZ_JBALMS010000123.1:9625-11876 GCF_036962205.1 Bacillus sp. JJ664
TTTTAATAAAGATTTTATCGCTTGAATATGACCAAAGTTTTGATTAAATGAATTCATCATTGGAAACTTACCATTTACATTCCATTTCGTTCTATCTCGGTCTCCATATATTGTGCCTTGGTAATTTTTTGTTTCTATAACAAAAATAGCATAAGGTGTGATCACAACATGATCAATTTGGGAGTACCTCGTTTTAGAATTTGGATTATCTATTAATAAGTCACTTACATACTTAAATTGCTTATCTAGTTGATCTAGCTGAATATTAATCTTATACTCACCTAGTTCTCCAATTCTAACCGGTTCAACTTTATTTTTGATATCCTTCAAATCCAGGGTATCTGCTTGTTTTTGCTTTAGATTTTTTTTCATAAATTTTGCAAATAATTTAGATAGCATATATAACTCCCTCTTTTTGTTGTCATATTTCTATCGGATAAATTTTACATATTTAAATAAAGATAACTCACATTTTCTCTAGATTCACTTTCCCTATTTACTAAACTTCTTTTTCCTTGTACCATTATGAATAATTTAAAATATTCAAACATAAAAGGAGATTTCCGATGATTAAAGGGATTATTTTTGATTTGGATGATACATTGCTTTGGGATCAGAAAAGTGTGAAAGTTGCTTTTGAAAATACTTGTAAACTCGTTGAAAAGAAATATGGCATTCAACCTGAAGCGTTTGAAGAATCTGTCAGAAATGCCGCTAGAGAATTATATGCATCGTATGATACGTATGAGTTTACTCAGTTAATTGGAATTAATCCTTTTGAAGGACTGTGGGGTAATTTTTTGGAGGAACACGCTGAATTTCCTAAAATGCGTGCAAATTCAATTACCTACCGCAAAAATGCATGGACATTAGGATTAAAGGCATTTGGCATTGATGACCCTAAGTTTGGTCATGTTTTAGCTGAAACATTCCCAGAAGAACGAAAAGGAAATCCGTATGTTTATGAAGAAACTTTCCAAGTATTAGATGCGTTAAAAGGTAAATATCAATTATTACTTTTGACAAATGGCTCACCTGATTTACAAAATACAAAGCTTTCCATTACACCAGAAATAAAAGAATATTTTGATCAAATTCTAATCTCAGGTGATTTTGGCAAGGGTAAACCGGACCCATCTATTTTTGAACATGCCTTATCATTAATGAACTTATCAAAAGATGAAGCATTGATGGTTGGTGATAATTTAATGACAGACATACTTGGATCTAATCGAATTGGCATGAAAAATGTTTGGATTAATCGTCATCAAAAAGAGAGAAATGAAGTTTTACCTACATATGAAATTACTCATTTAGAAGAGTTATTTGGAATCATAGATTCTTTAAAATTAGAAAAATAGAATTAAAAATAAAAAGTACTTTCTAAATAGAAAGTACTTTTTGTGTGCAAAAATTAGAAATTCAACTGAATGTCAAAGCTAGTCCATCTGTCTGACATTATTCCTCTAACCATTTAAGTATTTCATCAATTCCTAATGCATCTTCAATTACTGGTAATTCATTTTTAAAATGTAAATCAACATCGTTTTTGTTCACTTCATCAAATTCGTTTGGGTCATTAACATGCATTGATTACACCTCTTTTAAATGATTATTTATTGTAATTTTTGTATTTTTAACAAGGTTGGCAAGAATGATACATTTTACTTAAAATAGTTTTTCAAAACATCTACTTATTAACAATATCAATAAAGTTTAAATATCCATTCGTGTAAGTTGAATAGCCTTGTTCAAATAATAATAGATCTCTTTCGTCTACAGATTGCTCCATATATGGAATGCTCATTAACATCGTGTTTATATGATAGGCTGGTTCTTCTTTATACAACTTTTCTAAGTCACTTAAATCTTCATTTAATGTTTTAAGTACTTTAGCAAGATGAACTTTTTTCATTTCAGTTTCTGCATCAAGTGTTTTGTCTCTACGATGTTTCTGATACAGGTTTTCAAGAATTTCTGTGTTTTTCATGATACGATTTGTCAGTTTTTCTGCTTTATTTTCTGTTACACAGCCTGTACTAAAAATGCATAAAGCTAAAATTAAAAACAATACTTTTTTCAAGAAATCTCCTCCGCTGCTTGTTCTTCGATGTAATCATATTTTGACATGATTGAAGTATTTAACGCAATCATTATTTAAATTTTTCGAAAATAACATATATACAAACTTTTTCTTATATTGGTCTGTGAAAGAAGTATGTTGAATTCCTCTACAGGATGCTCGCTTTCC
>NZ_JBALMS010000124.1:0-978 GCF_036962205.1 Bacillus sp. JJ664
TCTATTACTCACTCTTTTATTTTGTCTTTTTTTAATTAGAATCCTAAAACCGCTTTAATAACCGATGTTGTTTCTCCACCTTCATACAATACATACAGTAGGAAATAAACAAACACACCTGTGATAGCAGTAAAGAACCAAATGATACTTGTAATTGGACCAATTTTTTTATGTAACTTTAATTTATTTTTAAATCCAGAAATTAAAGATACAAGACCAAATACCCCGCCTGAAGTAGCTAAGAATATATGGAAGAATAAAAATAAATGGTAGTACAATTTTAAACGCTCTGGTCCACCGAAATTTGTGTTTCCAATAAAGATTGTTCTAGAAGCATATACGATAAAAAATGATAAAGCGAACACTCCAGCAAAGAACATGACTTTTTTATGTGCTTCTACATTTCTTTTTGCGATTAGTACCCAGCCAATTGCAACTAAAATTGCACTAATGACAATAAAGCTTGTACTAATTGTTGGTAAAATTGGTAAATTCAAAATTTCCACCCCTACGATTTTTTAAGTAACAATGGATTACTACTGATTGGATCAATTTTATTTCCATTTTGTTCTCTTTTAGCCCATTTAAAGAAGTTGTAACCAATAACCCATCCATAAACTATTTCCTGGATAATTTTCATGATGACGCCGCCGACTTGCTGATCTTCTCGAGCAGACATGAAGTTTAGCACTTCTGGGCCAGAAATATTCAATGATTTTAATATATCAGGTGATACACATAATTCCATAGCCTTACTCCACAGTACAGGATCATTGTAAGTAGCATAGAATGGATGCCCAGAAAAAATAATTAATGCACATGCAGGCGTTAATAATATACCATTTGCAAACATATAACCAATTTTTTGAATATCTGATAAGGTTTGTCTATCTTCTAAATTATTCATAACTGGGAACCACATGAAAATAGCCATAAAGAATAATACATTCGTAAATAAAAAGTGATATACATTATCCG
>NZ_JBALMS010000124.1:1072-6849 GCF_036962205.1 Bacillus sp. JJ664
AGTAAAAAAGCCATTAACAAATGTAGGTTTTAATATTTTTTTCCATAGCCAATTAGGAATACCGATAATCAAAAATATTGGAGCAACTAAGTACAATAAGCCCATTTCTGTCATATGTGCACTAAAGATAATATGACCAATTAAATCAATTGGGCTACCTTGTGCGATATAAATAATAGCGATACTAAGTATAAAATAGACTTTTTGTTTTGTTTCCGTTACATTTTGTTTTGATTGATATTTATGAATCAAATAAAAATAACCAGCAATTACCAAAAGTAAAAATACGAATAAGTAAGGACTCCAAAGAGCTTTGAATCCGAACATACTTAAATTAATCATCGATGCACACCCTTTATCTCTTGAATTCACTCTTATTGATCACTACTGCTTACATTAATATAATGATGGCGAAAAAGAAAGCATCTTAGTAGTAATTAGATTCTATAATAGAAAAATACACAATTCAAACTATTATACTACTAAATTATATACCAGTATTAACAATTTGTTCAAATTTAAGTATGACAGAATTATGTCTAAATAAAATTATTATTCATTATATAAGTTGAAGGAATGACTATCTTCACCGACACTATTTTGACATAGAAAAAGGAAGTGAATATGATTCACTTCCTCTTTTCTTTACAGCCAGATTAAAGTTAAGAATGTTAATAGTGTAATGATCGCAACTGTCAATCCAGAGTATAAGAAGAATGACGTTGTGCTATGTCCTTTATTTTTCATATGCATGAAGTAATAAAGTTGGAAAACTAATTGAACTACCGCTAATAACAAAATAAACGGTACTGTGAAATATGCATCCATATGTTCACGGTAAATGACAGCTGCAAATGAAGCTAGTGTTAAAACGATCATGAATAAGAACGAAATAACTTGTTGCTTCATTTCTTCTTGATGTTTGCGTCTGTGATACTTTAATTCAACTTGATTGTGACCTTGATGAGAGTTTGTATTTGTACCCATGCCTTATCCCACCATTCCCATTAAGTATACTACTGTGAAGATGAAAATCCATACAACGTCAATAAAGTGCCAGTATAAACTTGCTACATAGAACTTAGGTGCATTGTATAAATTTAAACCTCTTCCAGCGTTTCTTAACATTAGTGTAGTAATCCAAAGTAACCCAACAAATACGTGAGCACCATGTGTTCCAACTAATGTATAGAATGCAGAACCAAATGCACTACTTTTCATTGTAAACTCATATTCGTGCATATAATGTTTAAACTCGTAAATTTCTAATAATAAGAAACCTAAACCTAATAATAATGTTATTCCTAACCATAGCATCATCTTCTTATGTTCGAAATTTTTCATGTGATACATAGCATATACACTTGTTAGTGAAGATGTTAAAAGTAACATTGTAGCAATGAATACTAATTTAGGTTCGAACATTTCACTTGCACTTGCTCCACCTGCAGTAGAGTTTCTTAACGCTAAAAACGTACCGAATAATGAAGCGAATAATACTGTTTCTCCACCTAGAAATAGCCAAAATGCTAAGAACTTATTTTTACCTTCTTCGGTTGCTTTTTCAGGGTTATGCGGGAACGTTTCAGCAGTAAATTTTTGATTCATTTCCATTATGCTTTAACCCCCTCGTCCGCTAAGTCTTCTTTATGAATATGATAACCATGATCATCAATCCATGAACGTAAGAACATACATCCGAACGTAATCACTAAGCCAAGGATTAAAACACCTACTGCTGTATGATTTTTTAAACCATCATTATATAGTGCCCCAAATGAAGCAATAAATAATCCTAGTGACATAACGAATGGAAGAATAGATGAATTTGGCATATGAATATCACCTAATGGTTCAGCTGGTGTCATTTTACCGTTACCGTCCATTTTTTCTACCCATAATGCATCTAATCCACGAACGTATGGCAGTTGAGCAAAGTTATATTCAGGAGCTGGAGAAGAAATTGCCCACTCAAGTGTACGACCTACACCCCAAGCGTCGCCTTCTGCTTTTTCTCCTTTAACAGCTGTGTAAATTACATTGATTAATAATACGATTGTTGCAAGACCCATGAAGGCTGCACCAATTGAACTAATTAAGTTTCCTGTTTCTAGACCTTGTCCTGGTAAATATGTAAAGTAACGACGAGGCATACCCATTAATCCTAAGAAATGCTGGATAAAGAATGTTAAGTGGAAACCAATAAAGAATAAAATGAAAGTTAGGATTCCTAATTTTTCATTTAAAATTTTACCAAACATTTTTGGCCACCAGTAGTGTGCACCAGCGAATAAACCGAATACTACCCCACCTACAATTACGTAATGGAAGTGAGCTACTACGAAATAACTATCATGGAATTGATAGTCAGCAGGAGCTGCAGCATTCATAATACCAGTTACTCCACCTAATACGAATGATGGAATAAATGCAACTGACCAAAGCATTGCTGTTGTAAAGCGTACTTGACCGCCCCAAATTGTGAATAACCAGTTAAAGATTTTAACACCAGTTGGAACAGCGATTGCCATTGTTGCTACTGCGAAGATCGCATTTGCAACTGCACCAAGTCCATCAGTGAACATATGGTGAGCCCATACCATGAAACCTAAGAAACCAATTAATACTGTTGCGAATACCATTGAAGAATATCCGAATAAGCGTTTCTTAGAGAATGCTGGAATGATATCTGAGAAGATACCAAAGGCTGGTAAAATAAGAATATATACTTCCGGATGTCCGAAGATCCAGAATAAATGTTCAAAGATCATTGAGTTACCACCTAATGAAGCGTCAAAGAACGCTGTACCAAACAGGCGATCGAACATTAATAATGCTAAACCAATTGTTAATGCTGGGAAAGCGAATAAAATTAATGCTGAAGTAACAAATACAGTCCAAGTAAATAGTGGCATACGCATATAAGTCATACCAGGTGCACGCATGTTTATAATTGTTGCTAAGAAGTTAATACCCCCAGCTAATGTACCAATACCTGAAACCTGTAGACCCAGTAAATAGAAGTCTACTCCATGAGATTTACTAGCTAAAGCTAATGTTGCGTATGAAGTCCAACCTGCATCAGGTGCTCCACCTAAAAACCAACTTAAGTTTAAGAATATTCCACCGAAGAAGAATAACCAAAAACCTAAAGCGTTTAAGAACGGGAATGCTACGTCACGTGCACCAATTTGTAAAGGCACGATCGCGTTAAAGAATGCAAATATTAACGGCATTGCCGCTAAGAAAATCATTGTAGTACCATGCATTGTTAATACTTGGTTATACGCATCACCTACTAAAAAGGTGTTGTCAGGAATTGCTAATTGTAATCGAATAAATAACGCTTCCATTCCACCAACTAAGAAGAAAAGCCCTCCTGCTATTAAATACAGGATCGCAATTTTCTTATGGTCGACTGTCGTTAAATAGTCCCATATAAGTGGTTTCTTATGCCCTACAGAACTCACAGTATTACCCCCTTTGCTTCATATCCATCCATTATTTTGCAATTTTTAAGCTTAGTAAGTAAGCAGATAAAGCATCAATCTCTTCATCAGATAAGTCGCCATATTTACCTGTCATTAGGTTTCCAGGCTTCATTGATTCAGGATTTTTTAACCATGCTTTTAAGTTTTCTTCGTTGTTATCTTTAATACCAGCAACCATTTCACGGTCACCGAAATTAGCTAAGTTAGGTGCAAGACGTGCAGCTGGTGGTCTTGTGTCATTTGCATCAGCAGCATGACAACCGATACAGCTTTGTTGGAAGATTTTTTCTCCCTCACTAGCATCTGCAGTTACAGCTTGACCTTTTTGATCTTTCATCGAAACTAACCATTGATCATACTCTTCTTGACTAACAGCTTTTACTTTAAATTGCATTAAAGAATGTGAAGGACCACAAAATTCTGCACAAAAACCATTATATGTACCTTCTTTATCTGCTGATAACCACATTCTGTTTGTGCCTTCAACGTTTGTATCAATTTTACCTGCTAATGATGGTACCCAGAATGAGTGTTTAATATCTTCACCTTTTAAGTTTAAGATTACTTTTTTTCCAACTGGGATAATCATGTCCTGAGACGTGACAATTTTTGATTTTGGATACTCAAATTCCCACCAGAAAAGATGAGCGTTTACATTTACAACAATTGCATCTTTCTTTTTCTCATCTTTTGCGATTTGTTTTTCATCAGAAAGCTTAAAAGTTTGTGATACAGTTGGAACTGCTAAAATGATAAGTAAGATAACAGGAATAATAGTCCAAAGAAGCTCTAAAGTATGACTACCTTCAACTTGCTTAGGAATTACATCTTCTTCCCCTTTACGATGACGGAACTTAACGACAACATAAAGGAAAAGTACTGTTACAACAGCAACAACAAATACCATAATAATAGTACTTAGCTTCATAAGCTCGTACTGCATTTCTGCTACTTCACCTTGAGGAATCAATGTAGATTGATTTGGATTACCAACACATCCACTCAATATCACTGCTATCAAGGAAATTAGCGAGACTAATCGCCAATGTTTCATAAGTATACTTCCCCCTCTTTCAATTTAAAGTGTTTCATTCTTATTTGAAAATAAGATTAAACAAACGATAAAATTTCCCCCGTAATACCCCTAACTAAAACGAAATTGTAAACACAATCATTGACATGAACAGAAGTGTTAAATAATTTATTGAGTAAATAAACATTAGTTTTGAGAACTTTTTATCGTCCTTAAGTTTATAACAATAAATTCCCAATACAATCCATCCTACATTCAATATTGTTGCAAAAATAATAAATGGTAAACCTAGATCTTGCATGTAAAATGGCAGAGGTAATAAACAAAGTACCCAGATCATCACTTGACGTTTCGTCATTTCAAATCCGTACACCACTGGTAACATAGGAATACCTGCTCTTTTATATTCTTCAGAGCGACGCATTGCTAATGCTAAAAAATGTGGTGGTTGCCAAATAAACATGATTAAAAACAGCATCCAAGCAATAAAATGCAAATTCGCATCAATCGCTGCCCATCCAATTAATGGGGGTGCTGCACCAGATATACTACCTACTACTGTGTTTAACGTGTAATTACGTTTCGTCCAAAGAGTGTATAGTACGATATATGTAAATGCACCAATAAATGCATATACAACAGCCATTAAAGTAGTAAAAGCCATAAAAGTAAAACCAACGATTAGTAACATAATTCCAATCGAAATTGTAACACTTGGTTTGATATTTCCTGTTACAGTTGGCCTATTTTTGGTTCTTTCCATGTATGGATCAATATCTCGATCAATATAGTTATTGATTACACAAGAACCTGCAATGATTAACGATGAACCTATAATTGTTAAAATTGCTTTTGGTAAAGTTTCTAATATATCTAATCCATTTAATTGGATAGCTAACCAAATTCCTGTAAACGTTGTCAGTATATTAGAATTCACGATCCCTATTTTCATTAAAGAAAGTAAATCTTTCTTTAGTGAAGAAGAAGGATGATCCATTTCCCTATCATTAGAAACATTATTTGCTAATTGTTCCAAGTCAATCCTCCTCTTTTCAACAAAACTTCATATTTCATTAAACGAATATAATGTTGTTTTAATCATTATTAAATTTTAACCTATTTCTATTAAACTAAATCAAATGAAATATTTGTGATGAATATATGAACAAATTGTGTACGTTTCAAAAAAATTTTAACGTAAACAGACTAGCTTTTCAATACTAAATACTATTTAATTATAAAATTAATTATTT
>NZ_JBALMS010000125.1:0-764 GCF_036962205.1 Bacillus sp. JJ664
TATTTATTAATTAAATGTATATAATCAGCGGAATCGCGACGAGATTACTCATGTTAAACTCATTTTACGACAATGGATATTTCAGAGTATCCATGATTTGTCTTATGAACTTCAATAACCGCTGGCATTGCATCTTTTACATCTTGAACGTGGGAAATAACACCAATTAATCGACCAGATTTTTGAAGTTGGATGAGTGTGTCAATTGCTTTTGCAAGTAACTCATCGTCCAATGAACCGAAACCTTCATCAATAAACAATGTATCGATTGAAACTCCACCCTTATGAGCTTGGATAATATCCGCCATACCTAGTGCTAAACAAAGTGAAGCATTAAACTGTTCGCCTCCTGATAAGGTTTTAACATCTCTTGCAAGACCAGTGTATGAATCATATACTTCTAGCCCTAAGCCACTTTGTTTTCTTCCTTTTTCAACTGCATCTTTTCGTTGTAATTGGAATTGTCCATTTGACAGATGATCCAAACGTACATTGGCAGACTCAATAATTTGCTCGAAATAGTCTAAAAGTACGTAACGTTCAAATGAAATCATTTTTTCATTATCACCTTTTGTAACTTTATATAGATCATTTAATCCCGCTAATTTCTTTTCTGTTTTTACGTACTCTTCCTGATAAGTTTGTAAGTCTATACGTAATTGTGATAATCGTTTAGATAACTCTTGAATTCGAATGATATCATTTAAGATATGATCAGCTTGTTGAGCTATTAATTGCAACGATTCTTTAATTTCATTTTCATC
>NZ_JBALMS010000125.1:845-1140 GCF_036962205.1 Bacillus sp. JJ664
CAAAAACTCTTCTTCATGACTAAACTGAAACTCACTCAATTTCTCTTTATAGGAATTCTGTGTTTTGTCGATTTCAGAAGTTAGTCTATTTATTTCATGTTCAAGGTGAGAACATGTTGTTTCTTTAATCGTTTTTTGTTCTGAAAGTCGTTTGTAACTTCCTTCGATTTCTATTATTTCTGATCGAAGTAAATTTATATTTTTTTCGTATTTTTGTACATCTTGATTCCACGCTTCATAAGTTCTCGTCGTTTCAGGTAACTTTGTCACAATTTGAACGATTTCTACTTTTAGT
>NZ_JBALMS010000126.1:0-7375 GCF_036962205.1 Bacillus sp. JJ664
AAATATTTATGTTTAAACATGTCACAATTCTTGGCATGTTTTTTTGTTATGAATCAAAAATCCGAGGCTTGACCAATCTTACAGTGCATTATAAAAAAATCCTCCTAAGTCTTTAATATAGACAACAGAGTAGAAGCATATCGGATTACTCGATATCAAAAGAGAGTAATATTTTAATATACAATACATAAGATTGTAAGAATCACACCATGTTTGTCCTATTACAGAATAAGAAGATAAAGGGGAAATACTCCTAGCTTTAAATGAAATAAAAATTTTAAAGCAACTGTAAACAGATCACAACCAAGGTTAGATATATCCATTTAAAGCAAAGTATTTACACAGAGCGTTCATATGAGATTTAAAAGGAAAGATCAGTTTAATGATTATTCATCGACATTCCAATTTAAAATATTGATTAGTTAAAGGGGTGAGGCTTATGACATTACTGAAAGTGGAAGATTTGTCGATTAAATTCAAGTCTCGCCAAGGAGTTGTCCAAGCAGTTGGAGGGTTAAGTTTCGACATTAAACAGGGACATTCTCTGGGAATCGTAGGCGAAAGTGGTAGCGGCAAAAGCGTGACCTCCCTTGCCATAATGGGTCTATTGCAAAAGGCTGTTACTGATATCACTGGAAAGATCCAGTTCGAAGACGTCGATTTGTTAACTTCTTCGCCTGAATACATGCGAAAAATGAGAGGGAAGTCTGTTTCGATGATTTTTCAAGAACCGATGACTTCGTTGAATCCGCTCCATACATGTGGAAAACAAATCATGGAACCAATCTTAATTCATCAAAAAGGCATTCGTAAAAATGAAGCAGAAAAAACAGCCATTGAATTACTCAGAATGGTTGGTATACCTTCTCCGGAACAGCGATTTCATGAATACCCGCATCAAATGTCTGGAGGTATGCGTCAACGAATAATGATTGCGATTGCACTCGCTTGCGAACCAAAATTACTAATTGCCGATGAGCCAACTACGGCACTAGACGTAACGATTCAAGCGCAAATTCTTGACTTAATGAATCGTTTAATAAAAAAACGGGACATGAGTTTGATCCTGATTACGCATGATTTGGGTGTTGTAAAAGAGATGTGTGACGAAATCGTCGTAATGTATACTGGTCAAATTGTTGAGAAAAGCCCAACTACGGCGGTTTTTACTCAACCACTTCACCCATATACCAAAGGGTTACTCAATGCGATCCCGAAAATCTCTCGTAAGGTAGACCGATTAGAAGCGATTGAAGGTACAGTCCCAGATGCTCTCAATTTACCAAATGGATGTAGCTTTCATCCTCGTTGCCAATTTGCAACAGATCGATGCAAAAATGAAGCACCTCCATTATTTTTACAAGAAGACGGTCGTGAAGTTAGATGTTTCCTTTATGACAAGACTAAAAAAGAGGGGTGAGGTGCATGTCATTAACTGAATCAAATCAACTAGATTTGACTTCAAGTCAATCAACATCTGAAACGATATTAGACGTAAAGCACTTAACCAAAACGTTTCAAATTAAAAGTTCAAATGGTAAAAAAGGTGTATTAAAAGCTGTTGATGATGTTTCGTTTTCGATTAAAAAAGGGGAAACATTTAGTCTGGTTGGGGAAAGTGGATGCGGCAAGAGTACATTAGGAAAAACACTGCTTGGTCTTTATCAAGCCGATTCCGGTTCAACGATCCTGTTTAAAGGAGAGGACATTTCGAATCTATCATCCTCTAGAAAGAAAGACTTTGCTAGAAAAGCTCAACTAATCTTTCAAGACCCTTCTGCATGCTTGAATCCCCGCCGAACCATTAAACAAATTTTATTCGAACCTTTTAAAATTCACAAAATGGCGAACGGCAAAGCAAAAATTACAAAACTAATGGAGATGGTTGGCTTACCAAATCGTTTTTTAGGCCGTTATCCTCATGAATTATCCGGTGGTCAAAAACAACGAGTAGGTATTGCGAGGGCATTAGCATTAGAGCCCGAATTGTTAATCTGTGACGAGCCTGTTTCAGCACTAGATGTATCCATTCAAGCGCAAGTTATTAATCTACTTGAAGACTTGCAGAAACAATTGAAACTTACATATCTATTTATCTCACATGATTTAAGTGTGGTTCACCATTTAAGTGATCGAGTCGCGGTCATGTATTTAGGGAAAATAGTTGAACTCGCTTCGCGCGACGAGTTATATAACAACACAAAACATCCTTATACAAAGGCACTACTTTCTTCAATTCCCGACCCAAACGGAGATCTCCGAGAGAAGATTCTTCTTTCAGGAGATGTGCCAAGCCCGTCAAATCCGCCAGAAGGTTGTCGATTCCATACAAGATGTCCCGTTGCGATGGAACAGTGCAAAACAGTCGTACCAGCGATCATTCAAACAGGTAGTAACCACTTTGCAGCGTGTCATTTGACGACAAAGTGAATCTATAAATCTTAAAGAAAAAGGGGTTTATTGTCATGAAAAAAATGAGTTTACTCGCATTAGTGTTGCTTATGGCGTTCTCGCTTTTCGCATGTGGGAAGAAAGAAAATAGCAACTCATCATCTAATGAGGATACTATTGTTGTGGGGGTCGCATCTGACTGGAAAACAATGGATCCAGCACGCGCATATGAAGTGTATGCGAACTTCTATTTCTATGCAACGTATGAGAACTTATACATGTTAGAAGGCTCAGACCTTACACCAAAACCAGCTCTTGCAAAATCGTATTCAGTAGATGATTTAGGGCTTGTGTATACATTTAATTTGAACGAAGGAAGTAAGTTTGCAAGTGGAAACCCAATCACAGCAAATGATGTAGTTTTTAGTTTCAACCGCACAATAAATATCAAAGACAATGCTTCAGCTTTAACGACAAATGTGGCGAAAGTAGAAGCGAAAGATGAACAGACAGTTATTGTGACACTAAAGGAAAAAGATGCGTCGTTCTTGTCAAAAGTAACATCAAACGCTTTTGCGGTTGTAGATAGTAAAGTCGTTAAAGAAAATGGGGGAACTGATGCAGCAGATGCGAGTACGACTGACAAAGCGTCGGCTTACCTTGACGGTGCCTCTGCAGGTAGTGGTCCATATGTGTTGAAAAAATGGACAAGAAACACTGAAATGGTTCTAGAAAAAAATCCTAATTATAAAGGTACTGTGAATTCAAGCAAAATCATTATCAAAGAAATGCCAGACCCAAATACACAAATTCAAGCACTTGAAAATGGTGAAATTGACGTAGCACTTAGCGTTGGACCTGATCAAGTAAAAAACATTAAATCAAACGGTAATGCAAAGGTTGTTTCTTCTCCAACATCAACATTATCATTTTTAATGATGAACGATAAAGTTAGTATTGGTAAAGAACTAGCAAATCCTCTTGTTCAACAAGCTGTACGATATGCTCTTGACTACAAAGGATTCCAACAATTAGCAGGTGATGGTGCACTTCTTCCATTATCATTTGTTCAAAAAGGATTTGTTGGCGCAAAAACAAGACCAGACAATTATCAAGATATTGATAAAGCGAAGGAATTGATGAAAGAAGCGGGGTATGAAAAAGGATTCACGATTCCTTTAACTGCCGCAAACTACGAATCTGAAGGTCTTTCATGGACAACAATGGCTGAAAAGGTAAAAGAAGATTTAGCGAAAATCAATATCAATGTTGAAATCAAAACAGGCGAAATTGGTGCTGTGATTGAAGATTACCGAAATGGTAAATCACCATTCTTGGTTATGCATTGGTCACCTGACTATTACGATTTAAGCAACCAATTAGCGTTTATTCCTGGGGATATTGTTGGAAAACGCGCGAACTGGGAAGCATCAGCGAATCCTGAGTTAGTTAATTTAGCAAATCAAGCGAAGATCGAAATCGATTCGACAAAACGTGCAGACATCTCAGGTCAGATGCAAGACATCATTTCTGAAAATAGCCCATATGCTTTCTTGGTTCAGCATCCAAAATCATTTGCTGTTAGCAAAAATCTTGATGGAGTTTTGTACAATGACTTCTGTAAATTGCATTTAAATGAATTAAAACTGTCTAAATAATTGTTAAATGACTTAAAGGCTAGTCGAAGGTTTTCTAACCTATGGCTAGCTTTCCTATTAATAGCTTTTACTTTGCTGAAACGATCGTAAGTTTTTTTTGAAAGGAGTTATGCTCATTGCTTCGTTTTATCGGTAGACGTTTTTTATTTCTTATTTTCTTATTAGTTGGTGTGGCGATGTTCGTCTTTATCCTTTCGCATTTAGTACCAAATGACCCAGTTGCTGCGAATTTAAGCCAAAGCGCCATAGATAATCCTGAAATTGTCGCTGCCTTTAAAGAAAAGTGGGGACTAGATCAGTCGTTATTTCGTCAATTAATTCTCTATTTCCAACACCTACTCACAGGTGATTTAGGTACATCTATTCGTACAGGCAATCCGGTTTTAGAAGATTTAATGCAGTTTTTTCCAGCAACACTTGAACTTTCGGTTGTGGCTATGGTGATTGCCCTAGTTTTTGGGGTGCTTTTTGGCATCATTTCTGCCATCTTTCGAAACAAGGCGATTGATCATGTCATTCGAACGGTTTCCATTAGTGGCGTTTCGATTCCAAGTTTTTGGTTTGCATTAATACTACTCTATGTTTTTACTTCAGTTTTAGGCATCACGCCAGGACCTGGAAGAATTGATGCACGTACTTCGACACCAGATGGAGGAACGGGTATTTTTCTATTGGATTCACTACTAAGAGGTGATTTCCAATTATTTGGCGAAGTGGCCATGCACTTGATTCTCCCTGGAACCGTACTCGGGCTTTTTACAATGGGGTTAATCGCTCGTCAAACAAGGTCAAATCTACTTGAGGTTATGTCAATGGATTATATTCGAACTGCACGAGCAAAGGGGCTAAAAGAATCTGCTATCATTTTTAAGCATGCTCTTTCCAATTCTATGATACCTGTCATTACAGTAGCTGGAATAGGATTTTGTAATCTACTTGGTGGAATGGTGCTAGTTGAAAACATCTTTGCATGGCCAGGGATTGGTCAATATGCTTATCTATCTGCTGTTTCACTCGACTTCCCGGCGATTTGCGGTGTATCGCTATTGATTGCATTGATTTATGTAGTGATTAATCTAGTCATTGATATCCTATATGGCGTCATTGATCCGAGAGTGAGGCACCGATAATGCGAACAGTTCAATCATTTCTACGTCAAAAAGGATTTCTCTTTAAATTAGGTTTAGTCATTTGTATCATTTGGTTTCTCGTTGCCTTGTTCGCACCTTTTATCGTAACGCATAGTGTTACAGCTCAGGATTTAAACATTCGGTTCCAATCCCCTAACGCTTCGCACTTTTTTGGAACGGATGAGCTTGGACGAGATGTCTTCTCACGTGTCATCGTCGGTTCTCGTATTTCGTTAACGGCTGGGGTGGTCACAGTTGTTTGTGCGTTTGCTTTCGGTATTTTATATGGGGGAATCGCGGGATATAAAGGGGGGTATGTGGATGAAGTGATGATGCGTTTTTCTGAACTAATCATGGCGTTTCCACCCCTTATTTTGGCTATGGTGATTGCGGCGGCACTTGGACCAAGTATTTTAAACTCAGTGCTTGCTATGGCAATCATTTGGTGGCCAAATTACGCAAGACTCATGCGTTCATTGGTGATTTCATTAAAAGAAAGCGAGTACGTGACAGCTTCTCGTGTGATGGGTGCTTCACATATTCGTGTGCTATTTTTAGAGATTTTACCGAATTGTTTCGGACCATTGCTCGTAATGGCAACACTTGACCTTGGAAATGCCATTTTGATGTTTTCTGGTCTCAGTTTCCTTGGTCTTGGAACACAACCACCGACGCCTGAGTGGGGTTCGATGGTATCTGGCGGGGCAAAAGTTATTGAAAATTGGTGGGTGTCTACTTTCCCTGGTCTAGCAATCTTCTCAATTTCGGTTGGTGCAAACTTCGTGGGCGATGGTCTTCGCGATTTTCTAGATCCAAAACTAAAAAAAGAATAGGGGTAATAAAGTGGAAAAAATTAATTTGAATCAAGTTGAACCAATCGGCATGCCAATTTATGAAATGAAAAAACTCTTCACGCGCCAAGGCGAATTTAAAGAAGTGAGCATGAGTGTGATTTCTCTGACGCCTGGTGAACGTATACCTGCTGTTGGTATGAGTTGCCATGAAGAAGACGAGTATTCTTTTATATTTAGTGGTGAAATTGATACCTATTCCAACGGTGTTCACAGTGTGGAAAAAGCCGGTGATGCAACCTTTATTGCTGCCGGTGAAGAGCATTGGTGCATTAATCGAACGAATGAACCTTGCCTTCTTGTTTGTTTTATGGTGAAAAAAGCTGAAGCTTAATCACAAGGGACCCTTTTTTTCCCGTTGTAATCTTAATGCATCATTTTTTTGAATTAAATGGCTTAATTTGATCTGAAGGAATTACATTCGTAATCGGCTCTATTTTGATGATTCCTTATTTAAGTAAACTTAAGAAAATGCCAAGTAGTTAAGATATGTAAACAATTATCAAGGAATAACCAAAGATATGGTTTAATAAAAGCATTAGTAGAATGCATTGATCGACAGTTTTGTCGGTCTTTTTTTATTGCCAAATTAGTGAATCATTTAACCATAATTCATATAAATATAAGAGAAGTAGTTTGTAATGGGGATGAATTTATTAAGTTTTGCTACATGGTTAGCAGTGGGCATTGGCACAGCAATTGAATTAGGTTTATTTTGTAATATAAAAAAAATAATTTAGTTTCATAGATATAAAATTTACTACGAGAGGGTGATTTAGAACTTGATATGGATTGCTGGAGGTATTAATACGATAATTGCATTTGGTTATTTTAAGGAAAAGAAGTTTGGAACTGGTTCTCCACATAAAAGTGATAATCAAACAATTTATGAAGAAATTNNCCACCTCGTGTTGTTAATTAAAATGGAGGAAAATAATGGGGAATGAATCTATTTTAATGGTTGAAGATGAGGAAAAACTTTTAAGATTATTAGATATTGAATTAGAGTATGAAGGTTATAAAGTTACAAAATCTACAAATGGATTGGAGGCTTTCGATACCTATCGTACAAAGCAATGGGATCTTATATTATTGGATGTAATGCTTCCAGGTATTCCTTTATATATATACGCTATTTTTAAATCATCTAATTATCAAGCAATATTCGTTTAAAAAAACAAGTTCTCGATATGTTATAACACGCTTTCTGTTTGACTTTATGATTGAAGGATATGATGGCAAGCCTCCGGGCTTGCCTGCTTGTCAATATTGCTATGTAGCTTTTTCCAAAGTATCTGAAGCTTATGTCTTGCCTCGACTGAATAATTATTGAATACATTAAAAA
>NZ_JBALMS010000127.1:0-1444 GCF_036962205.1 Bacillus sp. JJ664
CATCTCCCACAGGAGCCCAGCACCTTCCGATGTAATCAACTTCTGGTTTTATATCAATCTCACAAGCAAAATATTTCAAAAAAATTTATATACAAGCTTTACATTCCAAAAGAAAAAGGAGGTAGTTCAGATGTGGATTACTATGTCAGTGGTGATAGTCATTTTATTTTCTCCGATGTTTTATAAACTGAATAAGAGAATCAGTTTATTAGAAGATGAAATTCGAGAGTTAAAAGGAATTAAGAAAATCTATTAGACTAATTTTAAATAGAATCAGAGTAGCTTGAAAGCAGTACGTTAGACTGTCTTATCAAAAAATAAAATTTGAAATGAGTTGATTATATGAATACATGGATCGGCGCTGCTGGCATTTGTATAAATGAATCAAATCAAATATTAATGGTACTTCAAGGAGCAGCAAACGAGAAGAAATTATGGTCTGTTCCTTCAGGAGGATTAGAAATAGGAGAAACACTTGAAGAGTGTTGTATCAGGGAATTAAGAGAAGAAACAGGATATGATATTCGTGTCATCAAACCATTATTTATTAAAGAAGGATCGTCTTTTGGAATAACAGTTGAAGTACACTTTTATAAAATTGAAGTGATTGGGGGGGAAGCAAAGATTCAAGATCCTGATCAGCTTATTCATGATATTGCTTGGAAGTCAGCTGAAGAAGTGAAAAAATTAGAACTATCATTCCCAGAAGATCGGCAACACATCTTAGACTTATTAGATGAAAATCTGAAATTTAACAATTACTTGTAAATAAAAAAGAGCCGTTCGGATGCTAACAATCGGCCCTAATCCTTAACTTAAAAATCTCCTAGTACTCTTCTACTGTCGCTATATATGGTAGGTTTCTATATTTTTGTGCATAGTCAATTCCATAACCAACGATGAATTCATCAGGAATGACAAATCCTACATAATCAACAGGTAGGTCAATTTTTCTTCGTTCAGGCTTGTCCAATAAAGTACAAATCTTAATGTTTTGTGGTTTATGTAATTGGAGATGATCCTTTAAGAAATGCAAGGTTAAACCGCTATCAATGATGTCCTCTACCACAACTACATTTTTGTTTGTAATATTTGAGTCAAGGTCCTTTAATAGTTTTACTTTACCAGTAGATTCAGTTTGGTCACTATAGCTTGAGACGGAAATAAAATCTACATTAATATCACTATTCATTTCTCTAATTAAATCAGCTGCAAATACAAAAGAACCTTTTAGTACAACAATCATGACAACAGATTCATTGTTAAAATCCCTTTCTATTTCTTCAGCAATTTGTTTTACTCTTTGTTTCAATTCAGATTCAGAAATTAATGTATCTTTTATTCTATATGGCATTTGTATTCCTCCTTACAAATTAATGGTTTATTAAACTTTTAAATATTCATAAAGACAGTTTCATTATAACCAATTAATAGTGTTTATTAC
>NZ_JBALMS010000128.1:0-3630 GCF_036962205.1 Bacillus sp. JJ664
AAAGAAAAGAAAGAAGGAAGGTATAAAAATGGCTGGAAATAATGTTGAAGATTATTTGATAAAAGGAATTTACGGTGAAAAGCAAATAAAAATTGAAGAACGAAATGTTTTTTTGGGTACAATTCGTGAAAGAGTTGAGATTGCACTTACTACAAGCCAAGTAATGGCAAATTCAATCTATACTCAAATTGAGGCAAATTTCTCAAATAAAAATTTAACTTTACTATTAAATGGCACTCTCCCATACTCAGCTATTTCAAAATATATAAAATTAGCAAAAAAAATGAACCTTCCCTTCTCACTTGTTAATAATTTACCAACTCCAACACCGATTGGTTTAGTTCTTGCACATAAAAATGCTGTTGATAAGAATGAAATTTTCATTAAAGACGAATTGTATCATTCAACGAAGTTTTAATATTACGGTACGTGAAATTTTATATTAAAATCATCAAAAAAGCGCAATAGATTTAGATTAATCAGTTGCGCTTTCTTCATTTGTTTGCTGATTTTCAATCGAATCTTTCGTTATTTCAATTGATTTAATGTAATGACCGTCTATTTTAAGAATTTTAAATGTATATGGATGAACTTTGATTGTATCCCCTTCTTGCACTTCAAAATTCTCTGTTAAGATCCAGCCACCAATTGTATCAACATCTGTATCATCAATATCTAAATTAAATACATCGTTTATTTCACTGATCAGAACTTTACCTGCTATTGTATATTTATTTTCATTTACTTTAAAAATCTCTTCTTTTTCATCTACATCAAATTCATCTCGAATTTCACCAACAATTTCTTCTAGTATGTCTTCTACCGTTACTAATCCAGAAGTTCCACCATATTCATCAACCAGAATTGACATATGAATATGCTCTCTTTGCATTTTAACAAGTAGATCATGTACTGAAATTGATTCTATAACTTGAATAATGGGTCGAATATATTGTTCGAGTTCTTTTACCTCTGGTTCACCATTGTGTAATACGAAATCAGTAAAAACATCTTTAAAGTTAATGAGTCCAATTACATGGTCTTTATCGCCATCTACTACTGGAAAGCGTGTGTACTTTTCTAAACTCATGAATTGAATATTTTCATGAAAAGGAACCTTCATATCAATGGCAATCATCTCTGTTCTTGGAACCATTATTTCTTTGGCAACTCGCATATTGAAATCGAAAATATTATTTACATATTTATATTCAGATGAATTAATTTCTCCGCTCTCATAGCTTTCAGAGAGTAAAATCCTTAACTCTTCTTCTGAATGAGCTACTTCAAGCTCACTAGCAGGCGGAATTCCGAACAATTTCAAGACAAGTCTTGCAGAATTATTGAATAGCCAAATGAATGGATACGTAATTTTATAAAATAAAATTAATGGTGGCGCAAATAGTAAAATGACTGCCTCTGCTTTTTGTATCGCGACAGTCTTTGGTGCCAACTCACCTACCACAACATGAATGAATGTAATGAATCCAAACGCAATTAAAAAAGTAATTGTTTCACTTACAGCTGATGGAAAATTTAAATGATCAATGACCGGGTGTAATAATTTATCAATCGTTGGTTCACCTAACCAACCTAAACCTAAACTCGTAACTGTAATACCTAATTGACATGCAGATAAGTATTCATCAAGATGAGAGATTACTCTTTTAACTGCTTGCGCTTTTTTATTCCCTTCACCTATTAATTGATCAATTCGTGAGCTACGGATTCTTACAATCGCAAATTCCGATGCCACAAAAAATGCAGTAAAGGCAATTAATACAACAACTAATAATAATTTAGTACCTATAGACAACTATTTCATCCCTCCAATTGGAAGTAGAAAGCACTCTTCTAATAACATATTTTATTGCAGGCTTAACTTAGTATATTCAGTTATGGGACTTGTTATCAAAAATATTTATAACTTCAAATTTCGACCATTCATTTCATAATGTACGTATTATAAGAACTTTTGACGAGCGGACACTAGTTTTGTCATTCGTGAAGGACATTTAAAGCACAAAAAGAATGTTAAGTATATAAACCATTTAGAGGAGGAACGAAAATGTATACAACTTCTCAAGTAGCTGAGCAGCTTCAATTAACTAACAAAAAAGTTTTATTATTTTCAAAAAAAGGGAAGCTTAATGTAGAGAAATCGTCTAATGGTACGTATTTATTCACAGAAGATCAAATGATGCAAATAAAAGAAATTTACGAAGCTTCAATCCAGCCTGTTGAAATAAAACAAAATGACCAGGCTAACTCATCACACATCATTGAATTAGGACAAAAAATTGAAAAAATCGAAGAAAAACTTGAAACAAAAGCAAATGAAGTCGTATCAGTTCAAATATTAGAGCACCGTAGAGAAATTGAAGATTTAAAAAAATTAGTAAATAAGCTTGGAGACGAAGTATTTCTATTAAATGAAAGCATTAGTACATTAAAAACAGAATTAGAAGATCAAAAGAAAATTGTTGCATTTAAACCAAAGAAAAGATTTGCAATTTTATCAATTTTTGGTGTGTAATGATTGAATTTGAAGCTAAAATTTCTTTTTTGTATAGATCAAATATTTAAAACGTAGAAGAACGTCTTCTACGTTTTTTTACATACTTCTGGATTGAGTTGGTGAAAATAATTTTTAGGATGAAAGGAGGAATTTCAATGAACAAAAATGCTCGTCAATATACACAAGATGCAACTACGGCTATAAAGCATGCCGTAGAAAATCTACAGTCAGCACTAGAAACAGTTGAAAAACCACATAATCATGAATTAATAGAGCAGGCGCTTCAAGCCTGCCAAAACGCCTATAATCATACAAACAGTACAGCATCAGTACTTGCACAAGAATAAGGTAATGCAAAAAACTCAGGTCCATAAACCTGAGTTCTTTTGTTTATTTATCATAATACATTAGTATTTCTTTAAACTCATTTGAGTATTTTAATAATTTTATTGCATGTTTTATATCAAGTAAAAAAGGTACGGCAATTATATTTTCGTTAATATCAAAGTATTCATCGATCGGCAATATTTTAAATCCGACACTCCTTGCAAACATGTATAATCTTTTGTTGATCGTACCAATATACCAATCAGCATTCGTTTGATTTGCATGGTCATAACAAGCTAATAAGATTTGTTTAAAAAACCCTTTCCCCCTATTTTCACGATTGATTAATAATTTACTAATTTCATAGATTTCTTCGGTTTGAATATATTTAATATACTTATTTTCTGTAAAATTATAATAATACTCGTTATTATTTTGATTATTTACATCATATTTATCAAATTCGATTGTCCCAATTAGTTTCTTCTCTGTATCACAGATTCCATATCGCATCGCATCATTTGTTCTTTTTAAGAAAGGTATTTCGTTTTCTTCACAAAAATCTCCCCAAAGCTCATCAAATAATAAGTTCTCTTCTTTTGTATGAATAATACGAAACACAATAACCCCATCCTTGTATATAATTGTTAGATTAACAATTTATTAGAAATCCCATTTTTAATATCTTAACAAAATATTCTAATATTTGTAAACGCATACATTTATATTTTTGTATATATTTTACAATAAATTTACGATTGTCCGATTAATGATCTCTAGTAATT